>VEPB01000524.1 GCA_012026715.1 Methylococcaceae bacterium
CCCGTTCTCGCCACTTCCTGATGGGAACCGGCCGGTTCCGCATCGTTGCGACGATGCCGGGCGATATCGAGTTGCGGCGTGCGGCTTGCCGCGGCATCACCCCTACTCGGGACGAAACCGGCGGCCACACTGCCGCCGGCTTCCCGGGAATCATTGTCGAAGGCCAGCGGAAAGCCTACGAAAAAGCCGGCAAGCGCCGCGCTACGCCATTGCCTGAAAGCCACCATTTGCTGACCGGGGCCGGCTCAACAGAAAACGATGGAGCAGTTTGCCCGCCCATGTTGTCTCACCGGTGGCGGAGCGGATGACCGCCGAATTTCGACCCAACTCCCGGAGAGGAACCATGCATATCCTTGTCACCGGCGGGACTGGCTTCATCGGCCAGGCGCTCTGCCGCCACCTGCTGGAGCGCGGCCATCGCTTGACGGTAGTCAGTCGCCAGGCCTCGGAACGGGTAAAAGCCCTGTGCGGATGCGGTGTCGCACGAATTGCCGGTTTCACCGGACTCGACCCGCGTACGCGGTGCGACGCGATCATCAATCTGGCCGGGGAGTCCATTGCCGCCGAACGTTGGACCGACGCCCGCAAGCAAGTCCTGTGGGATAGCAGGGTGACGCTGACCGGCGAACTGGTGGATTTCATCCGCCGCGCCGAAACCAAACCGGCGGTGCTGGTGAGTGGGTCGGCCGTTGGTTATTACGGCAATGCCGGCGACACGCCGCTGAATGAAGATTCGGCGCCGCTGGATGATTTCGGTCACCACCTTTGCGCGGCCTGGGAACAGGCCGCGTGGCGCGCCGCCGATGCAGGCGTCCGGGTCTGCCTGGTGCGCACCGGTCTGGTGGTCGGAAGGGGTGGCGGCTTTCTCGCTCGCATGCTGCCGCCGTTCCGGCTCGGGTTGGGTGGCCCCATGGGCGACGGTTGCCAATGGATGAGTTGGATCCATCGGGACGACCAAATCGCGGCGATCGAGTTTCTGCTGGAACACGCCGAGCTGAGCGGAATCTTCAATGCCACCGCTCCCAACCCCGTGACCAACCGCGAGTTCAGCCGCGCGCTCGGCCGGGCATTACGCCGCCCGGCGCTGCTTCCGGCGCCGGCGCCGGCGCTACGACTGGTACTCGGCGAACTGGCTGAACTGCTGCTGGGCGGGCAGCGGGTCTTGCCGAAACGGCTGCTGCAGGCCGGTTTCCAGTTCCGCTATCCCGAGCTGGAGATGGCGCTGGCCGATACGCTGGGGAAGCTCTGAATCAATCCATCCTGGATTCTCTGTGCTCGCCACCGGAAAACGTGGTTTCCGGACGGATCACAAAATCAGCGGCTTGCAGCCGTCAATTTTCGCGGTGCGTCCCTGCACCGCGGGAACCGCCAAATGAATCCGCGCTGCTCCTAGACCGCTGATCGCTGCTCGCTCCGGCCACCCGGATCACCCCCTCACAGAAGCGCCGGCAACAACCCAGTTCACGCCCAGACCTGGGGTGGCGTTCCGGGAAACTCACTGGGAATTTCCCGGAACGCCGGGATCGCGTTATTGGGAAACCGCCGCATCCTCCCATTGTTCCAACAGGCCTTTGAGCGCTTCGCGGGTATCGGCCGAAACCTTCTTGGAACTGGAGAGCTTTTTAACGGACTTCTTGACCCAGTCGAGACTGGCGGGAATTTCGTCAAACTCCAGCAGCAGGGCCTCCACGCTGCTTTCCGCAGCTGCCTGAACATCGGGATTGCGGTCTTCGATGGCGGCCACCAGCGCTTTCCAGGTATCGGCCGAGGCCGGACTGAACGATGCCAGGCTTTGCGCCGCCGCTTCCCTTACCGTGGCCTCAGGGTCATGAGTCACGGCCTGCACCAGTTCCGCCTCGGCCTGGGGATTCTGGAATGCGCCGAGTTGCTCGGCCCCCTCCACCCGTTTGTCGGTTTCGGTGGAATGGATCAGATCGGTCGCCTCCCGCAAATCCTGCTCTTCCTGCTGCGCTTCCAACGCCGCCAACTGCTCCGGCGTCAGTTTGGGCTGGGGCGGCTTGGTCGGCGCCACGGGCGCCTGAAGCTGACTTTGAGCCAGGGCCGGCTTAACCGGAGCCGGCGTCGGCGCGCCGGCTGCGGATTGAGGGGCGGGGGTTGGCGAATTAAGTGCTTCGCCAGACTCGGCCGGAGCCTGGTCGGAACTGCGGAAATGAAGGGTCGCGCCGATTGCTGCTGCGACCACCACGGCCAAGATCAGATACTTTGCTTGCATTCCTTAACCCTTTGATTGAGTGAAAGGGCGGACTCAGCCGCCGAACCAGTAAACGATGGCCGCGTAGCGGCCCAACTTGCCCAAGGCGATGGCGACCAGCGATCCGAAGAAGCTGAGCCTCAGCCAGCCGGCCCCGAAACAGAAGCCGTCGCCCACCACCGGCAACCAGGACAGCAGCAGGATCGGCAGGCCGAAGCGCCGGACCGTACGCATGGCACTTTGGCGGCGGGAATCGGCGATCCGTTCCGGGCCATAGCGGCGCGCGGCCCAATAGCCGAGCAGCCAGGTACTCATGGCCCCCAGGGTGTTGCCGACGGTGGCCGTTGCCAGCAAATCCATCGAACCGATGTCGCCTCGATGCACCAGATAGGCCAGAACGGCTTCGGACCCGCCTGGCGCGACGGTTGCCGAGATGAAGGCGCTGAGAAAAAGTCCCGAGAGTCCCAGGGCGGGGTCGATGGTCATGTGATCCGGACGACTTGAGCGCGGCAATTTTACGGCATCCCGCGACAAATCCCCATCTTCCGGCAGCGTGCCGGGAGGCTTGTTGCGCTTCTCGCGTATAATCGAGTCATCAGTGAATTCCATCGCAGCCGGCCACAGAAGCCGGAGCCGCTCAACGCATTCTTCCGGACCCATGGACAAGACCTACGACCCCCACGCCATCGAACAACGCCTCTATCAGGAATGGGAAGCCAAAGGCTATTTCGCCGCCCTAGGCGACGGCGCCGCCTACTGCATCATGATCCCGCCGCCCAATGTTACCGGCAGCCTGCACATGGGCCATGCGTTCCAGGACACCATCATGGACGCCCTCACCCGCTACCACCGCATGAAAGGGGAAAGGACCCTGTGGCAGGCCGGCACCGACCACGCCGGCATCGCCACCCAGATGGTGGTGGAGCGGCAGCTCAACGGCGAGGGCAAGACCCGCCACGACCTGGGGCGGGAGGCTTTCGTCAAGCGGGTGTGGCAGTGGAAGGAACAGTCCGGCGGAACGATCTGCAGACAGTTGCGGCGCATGGGCACCTCTCTCGACTGGACCCGGGAGCGCTTCACCATGGACGAGGGACTGTCGAAAGCGGTGCGGGAAGTGTTCGTCCGTCTCTACGACGAAGGCCTGATCTACCGCGGCCAGCG
>VEPB01000555.1 GCA_012026715.1 Methylococcaceae bacterium
CCCACAGCTTCGCCACCTTCGAGATTTTGCGGCCGATCGAGGGCATCGAGGATATCGCCGAATGGGCCGCGCACCATCACGAGGCCATGGACGGCAGCGGCTATCCTTTCGGGCTCATGGGCGAGGCCCTGTCCCTGCAGGCACGCATCATCCGGATCGCCGACATCTTTCAGGCCATGGCCCAAGTGCGCCCCTATCGGACCGCAACCCATCCTGCGGTGATCCTGAACTACTTGCGGGAACTGGTAGCGGCGGGCAAGGTGGATCCTGGCGTCGTCGCCCTGGTCGAAGCCCACCTGGACGCCTGCTACTGTGCCGCACTGGCGGCCTAGGAAGCCGCCTGTTTAGTCAGTGCGTTCGCGAGAGAAGTCCTGTTGCGCCGTGATAAGGGTTCCGGCAACGCATCTGGTCAACCAAAGATCTGGCCGATGGGGACCGGGTCTGGCGTCGGCCTGGCCATTGCGAAGCGGGTATACTCTGAGTCTTCGCCCAATCGGTTCCCGTCGTCGAATCCCATGCCTGCTCCTTCAAGCCTTTATCAAACCCAGCTTCGCAGCCTGTCCCTCAAAGCCCGCGGCAAGGTGCGGGACATCTACGATGTCGACGAGAACCATATGGTCATCGTCACCACCGACCGATTGTCGGCCTTCGATGTGGTGATGCCCGACCCGGTGCCGGGCAAGGGCCGAGTCCTGACCTCAGTCTCCAATTTCTGGTTCCATCGCATGAGCGGCGTGATCCCGAACCATCTCGCCGATATTCCGCTGAGCGAGGTCATCGCCGAGCCGGCCGAATGCGAGCTGCTGGAAGGCCGCGCCATCGTGGTGCGCAAGCTCAAGCCGCTGCCGGTGGAGGCGGTGGTGCGGGGCTATTTGATCGGATCAGGCTGGAAGGACTATCAGAAAACCGGGGCGGTGTGCGGCATCGAACTGCCGCCAGGCTTGCAGCAGGCACAGCAGCTGCCCGTAGCCATCTTCACGCCGTCCACCAAGGCCGAACTGGGTACCCACGACGAGAACATCGATTTCGCGAAAACGGTGGAACTGCTGGGGCTGGAACTGGCGGAACAGGTACGCGACGTCTCCCTCAGGCTGTATACCGAGGCCGCCGCCTATGCCCTCGAGCGCGGCATCATCATCGCCGACACCAAGTTCGAATTCGGCCTGGATCGGAAGGGCGAGCTGTACCTGATCGACGAGGCCCTGACTCCGGATTCCTCAAGGTTCTGGCCGGTCGACCAATACCGGGTCGGCATCAGCCCCCCCAGCTTCGACAAGCAGTTCGTCCGCGACTACCTGGAAACCCTGGACTGGAACAAGACCGCGCCGGGGCCCCGCCTGCCGGAGGAGATACTCGCCAAGACTGCCGAGAAATACCGGGAGGCGGAGTTTAGGCTGACCGGCCTAGTCGAATGATCCACCCCTACTGGCGATAGCGTTGACGTTTTCGACGGCCGCTGGCCCATGCCGGCCAATGGTTGAACTCTCGCCTATAGGAGGCAATCGCAGGTCGGAACTTGCCATGCGAAAAGGTGCGGCTATCCCAGATGTGCTAATTCACCCTGTTGATCGGGTCTGTTTGCGCGCCGTTAGGCTAAGTTATTGCCAGAGCCAGGTATTCTGACCTCGCTGAACCTCATGTAGTCGAGATTGCCTTGAGATTCCAGCTCGCCGGTTCGAACTAGCTGAGCGACTCTTCGGACGTAGTAGCCAGCCGGTACGCTTGGTGTGCGACCTTGCAGCGATAACATTGAGACACCGACGATACGGGCAACCTTCCGCCAAGTAGGTGCGCACTCCATTAGGAGGGTCTGATCAATGAGTTCCAGGTCCGCTGGCTTCAGGCACGACACAAGTTCCAGTTCTTCGGCGGTCAGTGCAGTGTCCGGTTCACCCAGTTCTTCTTGCGGTTCGATATCCGGATACTGCTGTACAGCTGGTGCGCGCAGTGTTGTCAAGACATCCGCAATCACATTGCCAAGCGCTCTCAGCAGGCGGGCTCGCTCATCGCCGTCGGGTATTCGGCGGATGGCGTGTTCGGCCGCGGTGAGTGAGATCAGCGCGGCCTCGCAGGCATTGAACAGTTCTTTTGCGGTTTCTCGATCCATTGGGGGGCTGCCTAACGTCTCAGCCTTATCCGTCATGCAATGTGGTTCAAGCAGAAGCCCTACTCCGCTTCCGACGCCCGGCTGGCCTTCTTCCGCTCGTGCTCCAGCAGCAACTTTTTCCGGATGCGGATCGACTGGGGCGTCACTTCCACCAGTTCGTCGTCGTCGATGAATTCCAGGGCCTGCTCCAGGCTCATCTTGATGGGCGGGGTGAGCAGGATGTTCTCGTCGGAGCCGGCGGCGCGGATGTTGGTAAGCTGCTTGGCCTTGGTGGGGTTGACCACCAGGTCGTTGTCGCGGGAATGGATGCCGATGATCATGCCCTCGTAGACCTCGGTGCCGTGCTCGATGAAC
>VEPB01000374.1 GCA_012026715.1 Methylococcaceae bacterium
CAACGCCATCGTGCGCCATCTGCCGGCGGTGGAGACTCTCGGCGCGGTGACGGTGATCTGTTCCGACAAGACCGGCACCCTCACCGGCAATGTCATGACTGTGCGCGACGTCGTCACCGGCAGCGGCCACTATGCGGTCGAAGGCGTCGGCTATGGCGCCGAGGGCCATATCGCCGCTGCCGGCGGCGGTCCGGCCGAGATCGACGCCGACCTGCGGCAGCTGATTCGTGTCGTGCTGTTGTGCAACGATGCCTGCCTGCACTCCCAAGACGGTGGAGTGAAGCTCGATGGCGACCCCACCGAGGGGGCGCTGTTGTCGCTGGGCCTCAAGGCAGGCGTGGACCAGCGGCTAGAGATCGCGCGCGCGCCGCGTGGCGACTCCATCCCGTTCGAATCCGAGCGCCGCATCATGGCCACCCTGCATTGCTTGCCCGACGGTTCCGCCCTGGCATGTCTGAAGGGCGCTCCGGAAGCAGTGCTGCCGCTGTGTGGCACGCAGTCGCGGGGGGAGGACGCGGTGGATCTGGACCGGGCGTATTGGGAACACCACGCCGAACAGCTGGCCAAGGGCGGCGAACGGATGATCGCCGCCGCTTACAAGACGTTACCGGGCCTCTCCGCCGGTCTGGAAGCGGAGTTGGCGCAGGGCGGTTTCACCCTGGCCGGGCTGTGCGGCCTCATCGACCCGCCCCGCAAGGAGGCGATCCAGGCCATCAAGAGCTGCCGTGAGGCCCACATTCGGGTCAAGATGATCACCGGTGACCACGGCCTCACCGCCAAGGCCATCGGCACCCGCATGAGTCTGGCGGACAATTGCCGGGTGCTGCTGGGCAGCGCCATCGAGGCCATGAACGACAGCGACCTGGTGGAGGCCGTGCGGCGCCACGACATCTTTGCTCGCACCAGCCCCGAGCACAAGCTGCGATTGGTACGGGCGCTGCAGAGCGACGGCCAGGTGGTCGCCATGACCGGCGATGGCGTCAATGACGCGCCGGCGCTGAAAGCCGCCGACATCGGCGTCGCCATGGGGATGAAGGGTTCGGAAGTGGCCAAGGACGCCGCCGTCATGGTGCTGGCCGACGACAACTTCGCCTCCATCGCCCACGCCGTGGAGGAAGGCCGCACGCTTCACGACAACCTGCTCAAGGCCATCGTCTTCATCCTGCCCACCAGCTTCGCCCAAGCCGGCGCGGTGGTGGTGGGGCTGCTGCTGGGGGTGACCCTGCCCATCACCCCGCTGCAGATTCTCTGGGTCAATCTGGTGACGGCGGTGACCCTGTCGGTGTCGCTGGCCTTTGAGCCGCCCGAATCGAGCGTCATGAAGCGCCCGCCGCGGCGGCCGGGCCAGCCTTTGCTGGGCTGGTTTTCGCTGTGGCGCATCCTGTTCGTCACCGCGCTGCTGGTGGCAGGCTTGATGGGCGTCTATCTGTACGAGATGGACCACGGCGCCGGCCTGGCGGCAAGCCGCACCGCGGCGGTCAACGGCCTGATCGTGGGCGAGATCGTCTACCTGTTCAACAGCCGTTATATCGAAACCTCGGTGCTCTCGATGTCCGGCCTGTTCGGCAACCGCTATGCGCTGTTGGCCTCCGCCCTGTTGCTGACGCTGCAACTGGTGATGACCTATGTGCCCTGGGTTCAGGAGTTGTTCGGCACCGCCGCTCTCGGCGCCGATGCCTGGTTGCGGATTGCCGCCTTCGGTGCCGCGGTGTTCGTGGTGGTGGAGGTGGAGAAATTGCTGCTGCGGTTGGTCAAGCGCTGTTGCTCGTCGCTGGCGGATGGCGGCGAACGCGGCGCCGCTTCCCGCCAAAACGACCGCCAGTCGTTGACCCGCTTTGCCTGGCTGTCCATCGCCGCGGCGGTGGTGACCATCGGATTGAAGACTTCGGCCTATTATCTCACCGGATCGGTGGGGCTGCTGTCCGACGCCCTGGAATCCCTCGTCAACCTGGTGGCCGCCATGATGGCCCTGGCCATGCTGGTGGTGGCGGAACGGCCGCCGGACGAAGAGCATCACTACGGCCACGGCAAGGCCGAATACTTTTCCAGCGGCCTGGAAGGCGCCTTGATCATGGTCGCCGCCGCCGGCATCGGCATCATGGCCTACGACCGACTGCTGCATCCGCAGCCGCTGAACGCGGTGGATGTGGGCGTCGCCATTTCCTGCGGGGCGGCGCTGATCAATTTCTGGGTGGCATCGATCCTGATGCGGGTGGGGCGGCGTTACGGTTCCATCACCCTGGAGGCGGATGCCCACCACCTGCTCACCGACGTGTGGACCTCCCTCGGCGTGGTCACCGGGCTCGGCGCGGTGTTCTTGACCGGCTGGCAAGTGCTGGATCCGATCATCGCGCTGTTGGTCGCCGCCCAGATCGTCTGGTCGGGTTACGGCCTGCTGAAACGCTCGGTGGCGGGCCTGCTGGATGCCACCCTGCCGGCGGCGGAAAACGACCGCATCAGCGGGGTGCTGGACGGCTACCGTCAGCAGGGCATCGAGTTCCATGACCTGCGCACGCGCCAGTCGGGCGTGCACCGCTTCATGACCGTGCACGTGCTGGTACCCGGCTCGATGACCGTGCAGCAGGCCCACGCGCTGGCGGATCGTATCGAGCGGGAGATCCGCGAGGCAGTGGGGGCGATCACCGTGGTCAGCCATCTGGAGCCGCTGGAAGACCCGGCGTCCTTCAACCACGAGCAGCCCGCGGCCGGGGAGCCGGAGCCTGGGGAAGGATCGTGAGCGGCGAACCGCGACCGTCAGGGGTTGACCCGGAACGCCTGCCGCCCGCCGCGCGGGGACCGCTCGCGCCGGTCGGACTGGCGGCGTTGGTCGGCGGCACCCTGGCCAGCGTGCTGCTGCCTGAAGGCTGGCTGGCGGAGGCGTCCCTGGCCCTGGCCCTGGTGGGTTTTGTTCTGCTGCTGGTGGCGGGCCGGCGTCGCTAAAGCTTGGCTTAATGCGCCGGGCGTATAGGTCGATCCGGTTGAATCGATCACGGGTTCGTCGGGATCGGTTCGGATGCGTTCAATTTCGCCTGGATGGAGAAGCCGCCGTGATCTTCCGCATGATGACGTTGGTGGTGCCGCTGGTGCTGGCGCAGTCCGCGCTGGCCGGCGAGGCCTATTCCAACAGTTGGATCCTGCCTGCTTATGCGGCGGGGCAAAAGACCGACTTCGACTACAACGATACCCTGACGCCGCCCATTGGCACCTTCTTCCCGCCCATGGCGGGCTGGTGTCTCGGCAAGACGGCGAAAATCGGGGTGCCTCTGGCGCACAACCTGGGGGAAGCGCCGGCCGCTCCCATTCACTTCCTGGGCAACGCATCCCTCGACGATAAAGTGCAGGCCGATCAGGTGCAGGTTTGCTTGAGCGGTTATACCGCCCGTCCGCCGTCCCATGATCAGCAGGTCACCCAGATCCTGAATCTGGGCCAGGACCATCGGAGCGAGCTGCAACAGCTGCGCGGCGAAATCAGTAGCCTGAAATCGCAGCAAGCCGCGCTCGAAAGCCAGTTCGGCTCGCTGCAAAGCCAGATCGGCTCGCTGCGCGGCGAACTGGCCGGGGCGATGGCGGAAACCCGGCGGATTGTGGCGGAACTGGGCAACCGATTGATCTCGGGCGAGACTGCTCTGCGCGGCAGTCAAGCGCGTGTCAGCATGCTCGAAGCCGAAAACTCGAACCTCCGGGCTCAACTGAGCACCATGCCGCGCTGAATCGCAATTCGCCGGCTTGAAGCAGGGCTGCACTGGGGGTCGTCCAGTGGGTTCGGGTTGATTCAATCGGCCGATCTCTCTAGGCTATGCGGCCATTCCGGGGCCGCAACCGGCCCTTTGCCTGATTGCCATCCACGATTCCCATGAGCGAAACCTACGACGCTTCCGCCATCGAAGTGCTGAGCGGGCTGGACCCGGTCCGCAAGCGCCCCGGCATGTACACCGACACCACCCGGCCCAACCACCTGGCCCAGGAGGTGATCGACAACAGCGTGGATGAGGTGCTGGCCGGTTACGCCCGCAACATCGAGGTGATCCTGCTGGCCGACGGCGGGGTGGAGGTGCGCGACGACGGCCGCGGGATGCCGGTGGACATCCATCCCGAGCAGGGGGTGTCGGGGGTCGAGGTGATCCTCACCAAGCTCCACGCCGGCGGCAAGTTTTCCCACAAGAACTACCGCTTTTCCGGCGGCCTCCACGGGGTCGGCGTGTCGGTGGTGAATGCCCTGTCGGCGCGGCTGGAGGTGGAGATCCGCCGCGCCGGCAAGGTCTACGACATGCAGTTCGCCCAGGGCGAGAAGGTCTCGGAACTGCGCGAGACCGGCACCTGCAAGACCCGCGACACCGGCACCGTGGTGCGCTTTTGGCCCGAACCCCGCTATTTCGATTCCCCCAGGATCTCGGTTTCCCGGCTGAAACATCTGCTGCGGGCCAAAGCGGTGCTGTGTCCGGGCCTGCGCATCGCGCTGACCGAGCAGGCCAACGGTGAGCGTACCGACTGGTACTACGAAAACGGCTTGCCGGAATATCTGCTGGATCAGATCGGCCGGGTCGAGTGCCTGCCGGCCGAGCCCTTCACCGGCTCCATGGAATCCAGCGGGGAGGCGGCTGATTGGGCGGTGGTG
>VEPB01000044.1 GCA_012026715.1 Methylococcaceae bacterium
ACCCAAGCCCGCAGCGCTTGGGCCCTGCCATCGCCGATACAGCGGGACGACGTTCACCCTGCCTGATACCGGCCACGCACCGACGGGCGGTAGCAGCCATTACCGGCCACTGGCGATGCCGCCGAAAGTTTCCGTCCCTAAGTTCAGCGAATGGCACTTTTCGGCAAGCAACCTTGAGTCCTCTTTGGCTCGACCCGGCCATAACCCGTCATCGCGGTGTCCTTCCATTTGGACGCCCGAATGGCCGCTGCACCCAGGAAGCTGACGGTCCCGTAGATGCTTTGGCCGAAAAAAAGTCGGCCAAAGCCGACGTTCACCGCCTCCGTCCAATTCATCCTCTCCGGCAGGTATCGGTTATGTTCGTGGTATCTCCCCTCCCGCGCCGGATTTCACCTCGACCGGCGCATTGGGCAGTTCGCCGAACATTTCCGGCAGGTACATGGCTTCGACTCGCGTGGGCGGCAGCAGGAAATGCCCGGGCTGGTTGAAGCGCAGCGTGTATTCCAGCGTCCACCGGCCTTTGGAAACCTGCCGGTAGTAGGCGCGGTATCCGTCGAACCGGCGTTCCTCATACTCCGCCCCGTTCCAGCCCTTCTGCTGTTCCCCGGCCGTCGCCAACCGGGAGTCGCGCCCAAGCCCCGTTCCCAGAATGGAGGCGCCGGTCGGAACCGGATCGGTAACCGCCACCCAGCTCATGTCGGCCTGGGCGGCGATTTCCAGCCGCACCCGGGCGACATCGCCGGGGCTCCATTGGCCGGGCCGGCTTTGCTCGATCGGAATGACGTCGCGGGTGATGGCGAACCCGGTGAATAGTGGCTCGCTCAGCGGCAGGGCGGCCCGGCTGGTCACGACGGCCCAAGGTGCTCCGCTGCCGTGGTGGCTGATGGTCAGGTGATCCCGGCCCGGCGGCCAGGGAAATTCGAGGTCGGCCGGCTGACCGGTCCCCTGCCAGTCCGCGGTTTGGCTCGCGCCGCCCAGGACCGCTTCGGTTTGGCCGGCCACCGGTTCCGCTTCGAAAACCGCGCCGAACCGCTCCAGTGCCAACCGCCCCCAGGCGTTGGCGGTGGTGGTGTCCCAGTGGCCGTGGTTCTGGCGCAGCAGGGCCCCGCGCATAAGGCCCGGCAGATCCTTGCGGCGCGCCGGCTGATCCAGCAGGGCGAGGACGGCCCGCGCGGAATTAAGGTCGGCGGAAACCATCAGCCACCAGAGCCGGTCGCGCCGTTCGGTGGAAAAGGACATCGCCGAGCCCTGGAGATTGATCCGGGCCCACAGGATGCGTTGCGCCTCCTGCAGTTTCCGCTCCCGGTTCCCGATATCCTGCTGGCGCTGCAGGATGCCGATCCAATCCAGCAGGGCGGAAGTCGGCCATTCGTTGGGCTGAATTGCCATGCCGGTAAGCAGGTCGGTTCGCCCCTGGCCGTAGCGGGTCAGCGCCTCCACGGCGGCGAGCCGGCGCTCAATGCCGTCGGCGCGGAACGACGGCCGAACGGCATTGCCGGCGACGAACATTTCCAGGCCCTTCAGCATCCGCTCCTGCGATTCTTCCGGGAGACTCCAGCCGGCCTGGTTCGCCAGCGCCAGCACATAGGCGGTCAGGCTGTCGCTGCCTGCGGCGTCTCCCCGCGGGAAGTAGCGCAACAAGCCCTCATCATCCATGTACTGAGGAAGGTCGTTCATGATTTGTCGCCACTGAACGAGGTCGCGCAATGCAACCGCCTTGGACACCCGCTGTTCCAGGCAATCGTGGGGGTAAGCGGCCATGTAACTCGTCAGGCCGCCCAAGTCGGCGGCCAGGGAGGGCAACAGGGAAACCATGACGCCGCCCCGGTCTGGTATGGCATCCGCTGGCCGCTGCAGCGGGAGCTGGTAAGGCTGATCGACGCGTGCCAGGGTGGCTTGCTGCACCCGTACCGGCGTCACCGGCAGCACCCGCTGTTCCGCCTTGAGTGCGTCCAGCGCCGAACCGTTTTGATCACGGGCCGTGATTTCCCAATTCAGCCGCTCGGCGCCCGCCGGCGCCCGAACCTGCCAGGCCGGCTTGGCGGTTTCGCCGGGCTGGAGCCGCACCGGCTTGGGACGGAGCGCTTCCAACGGCGCGCCGCCGGGAACCGAAACCGCCGCGTTCAGTTCCAGGCTGACGGGACCTTCGCCGGTGTTGCGAACGCTAAACTGGGCGTCGAATTCATCGCCCTCGTGGACCACCGGCGGCAGGCCGGAAAACAGCGCGACCGGTTGCTCGGTGCGGATCGTCGCCTCGCCGGTACCGAACCGCTCGGCTCCCGCGTGGGCCATTGCCACGATGCGGAAGCGCGTCAACGCATCGTTGAGGGGAACCTCCAACTCCGCCTCGCCGTCGCCATCCAGGGCGACGCGGCCCTGCCACAGCACCAGGCTGTCGAAGTTTGCACGCACAGTCTTGCCCACTCCAACGCCATCATCTCCGCCCGTCATGTTGTGCTTGAACATCCGTTCCAGCTTGACTATGGCCTCCTCGGCGTCGTCGGCGGATACGCCGCCGCCCACCGGGCCCCAGCGGCGCTGGCCGAGCACCCGCTTGACCGCCGAAGCCGTCTCGACCGACAGCGCGCGGGGCTGCATCAGCCGGTCGAGCACCTGCCAGGACGGGTTGGGCTTTAGTTCCAGCAGGGCTTCATCGACCACGGCGATGGCGACTTCCGCCGGCGCCGGCAGATCGCCGCCGTCGGCTGGCCGCACCGCGATCCTCACCTTGGCCCGGTCCCGCACCCGGTGGGTTTCCCGCTCCGGCAGGACCGCCACATCCAGTTGGAACGCCTTGGGGGCGACCTTGATCATTGCGGTCGCCAAGATCGCCGAGGGCTTGGCGGGATCGTCGAACAGCCCCGGCGGTCCGGCGTCTCCCAGCCGCCCGTGCACCGCCAGCACCGACACGAACACGTTGGGTGCGTAGGCGGCCTTCAGCGGAATGTCGATGGTGGAGCCCTCCCCTTTCAGGGCGGTCGTGAATTGGTCGAGGACCCCGTCACGCTCCACCGTCACCAGCGCAGCCGCCCGTTCGAACGGCATCCGCACCCGTAACCGGGCGGTGTCCTCCGGCTGGTAGAGCGCTTTTTCGGGTTTCACTTCGAAGCGTTCGTCCTGATCGGAAAGCAAGCGAGACAACTTTTCCTCGACGGCAAAAGCGTATTCCCCTCCTGCACTCAGATACTTGGCATAGTCGAATACAACGTCGGTGACACTGGCAAAAGACTCTGTGCCGTCCCCGTCGCGGGTGCGCGCCCTGATCAGACACCAGTTAAAGTTGTCGGAAACCGGCACCGATCCCGAGCACGGCAGGATGCCGTTCGTATCGGTCGTGCCGCTGCAGATCTGTCCCAGCGGCTTTCGTTGGGTTGACGGCGAGGTGAACGCAGCCTGCAAGGCTTCGCCGAACAGGTCGACGGTCACCGCCTGCCCGGCAACCGGTTTTCCCTGCGGGTCCAGCGCCACGATTTCGACGTGAAGCCGGTCGCTGCGCAAACTGCCCCTGCGGCTCTTGATCCCCAGCACCACCTTGGCCGGCCATAGAGCGATGCGGTTGGCGACGCTGACCTGCTCGCCGTTGGCGTCCTGAAAATCCAGCTCGGCGACCAGATCCCGTGCGGTGCTGGTCTTGCGGAGGCCGGATATGGTCACCCGGCCACTACCACCCTGATCCAGGCTCAGATGTCGCGTCTGCGGCTTATCCTCGGCGGGTGCCGTATCGATCGCGTCCCAGCGGTCGTCGCCGAACCGGTAGTCCTCGTAGCCCGGAAACTCCACATCGCGCGGTTCCAGGGCGGTGCGAACAGTGACCGGCCAGCGGGCGGCGGGGCTGCCGTCCAGATAGGCGGCGGAGACTTTCAGGTCCAATGAAGGAACGTTGACCAACGGTTGGCGCGGGCCTTCGATCCGTCCCGTCATGGTCGGGAGCCGGAATTCGGCCACTTCGAATTCAGTCACATCATCCGTGTAACGCCCCAGCTTGGCGTCCGGCGGGATGGTCCAGGAGGACTCCGCCACGCCCTCGGCGTCGAATTGCATGGCAAATTCTATGGTTTCGTAGGTTCCCTGATGCCGGAGGCTCAACGTTGATGGGGCCGCGGCGGTGGGCAATTCCGCGGATGGAATCGACATCCCCTCGGTTTCGACGGTGCGCCGCCAATGTTTCATATGGACCGTCTCGCCGGGCTTGAACAGGCTGCGGTCCAGGGCAGTGGCCACGATTGCCTCGCCCGCGCGCCATAAGTGCGGAGATCGATAGGGATGTTGACCATCCCAGGGACCGAAGACACGGTCCTTCCAAACTCTGGCAAAGCTGAAGTCGTCATCCTTGCGGGCGCTGACCACCAGATCCGCCGATTTGTACTGCCCGCACCCGCCCAAGTCATCGGTGCCGGAAAGCACGGCTGCGTCCAGCCGCGCCAGGCCTTCGGCGGCGGTCCGACCTTGCCACAGCAGCGTGCCGCTGCAGGAATCATGAACCGCAACCTCGGCGTCGCCGACCGCTGCACCCGTATCCAGCGCCGTCACCCAGATCAGGGCCGTCCCCCGATAGGGCGCCTGTAAATCCCGGCTACTGTGTTTGAAATGCACGCCCAGGTTGGTGACCAGTACCGAGGTCACCGCCGGCCGGGGCCGTTCCGGTTCGGGAACGCCCTCGGGCTGGCGCGCTTCCGCTTCGACCACGTAAAACCCCGGTTCCTCCAGCTTGATGCCCCGCACTTCGCCGATGCCCGGCAACTGGGTTGGTTCCAGGGTAAACGGCTGGGTGATGTTGAGTCCGGCGAAAACCGAACCGGCCGTCGGATCGTTCGCCTGTGACACGCGTCCGAACCGTCCTCTGCGGCATTGTTCGACCCTCGCCATCCAATAGCCGATGCTCTTGATGTCTCCGCTCAGGTCAGGGCCAAGCGCAGCCCCAGCCTCAAATTGCGAGTCCGTTACCCTTAACCAATTTCCGGCAACGCCGTGTTCCGCGTTGAAAGCAAGGACCGGCAAAAAACTATCGGCTCCCCGCTCGAGGATGCTGAAAGGTTCTGCGAAATCGACACGGGTTGGAAACTCGCCCGTCGCCTTGACGGCCCGATCATCAGCCGGCCTCTTGACGGTTCGGCCGTCCTCGTCCACCAAGTCAGGTGGCAGGAGCAGCCGATAGCGCTGGTTTTCCGCAAAGGGACCGGGGAAGCTCACAACCCGGACCGATGACTGGCGAACCCGATCAAGAAGCTCAGCAGAGATCGCCTGGCCGGCACCCATCAGAACCAACCGTTCGGCCTGCTCGGCCGGAATCGGCGCGTTGAATTCCGCCGTCATTCGACTGCCAGGGTGGCAAACACTGCTAAAGCGATCGATGGGCCGGCACTTGAGTTCGACCTGCAGCTCCGGATGCACCCGGAACGGCAAGGCCTGTTCCTGGGTGTTGGAAACGCCCTGGATCGAGCGTATCCCTTTCCCGAACACCAGCTTCACCAGGGCGCCGGTCGGCCTGGGCGAAGCGCAGCGCAGGACCAGGATTTGCCGTTCGACCGCGGCCTGCTCCGCCCCGCCGAGTTGGTCGTAATCCTCCCGGATTCTCCGGCGCAAGGTATTGACCGCCCGACTCTCCAGCGCGGCCCGGCGCGCTTCACCCGTTAGCAGTTCGATTGCGTCACCGAGACCCGGTTGATCCGAGACGCAGCGAGTGTGCGCCACAACGGAATCCGCGTCGGGCTCCGCGTCCAGCGCAAGCACGAAAACCTGGTGCTCCTTAACTTCTACGCCCAACGGCGGCTGCGATACCAGCACCAGCGGCCCGCCGGTATCGAAGGCGAACCGGCGTTGGCCGCGCAGTTCGCGGCCCGCAAGATCCTTTACGCCCGCCTTGACGGAAAATCGGCACGCGATGCCACCGGGCAAGTCCCGGTCGAAGTCGTAGATCCAGGTCCTGTCGTCGGCCCAACGCCCGTGGCCGGGTTCGGGACAGTCGACATCGAAGGGATCGGGCTGACGTACATCCCCGAACGCGGTCATGGCTTGGCTGAAATCGACGGAGACCTGCCGCACCGCGCGCACATAGCCCTGGGGTGAAAATCGATCGATACGGACCCCGGCTTGAGCAGCCAATGCCGAATCCGCGGACGCGAAAAAAACGATGACGCCGATCGCAACAACGACCCCAAATCCATGGACTGTCCCCACCAGAAGCCGAAGCGTCAATGCCATAGCCATGAATCCTCACGTCAATTCCAGAAAGTAATGGGCATCCCGCGCAAACTTGGCGGATCAACTTAGGGAATCATACAGACGGTCCGCTTGTCGGACACGTTCGTTTCGGATCGGGTCATTGGGGGATAGGCGGGCTGCACATTAGAAATGGGCGCGAACAAATCGAGCAATTTAGGGAAAGTTGCCGTTCGGGAATGACTCGTTTGGAGAAAGTCGGATGGCTGCAATGGCCGAGGATTTCCCATTCGGTCGTCAGGGCCTGTGGCAGGTCCACCTGGGCAGCAGACATTCATTCGTCCTCCTGGTGGCTGCCGGCTGATCGGCCCAAAAAATTCGAGTATGCCCCCTGATACTCTTCGAACGGCACCTTCATGGCTGACCAGCAACGAGTTCAACCGGCTTGTTGCCGACGTGCGACGCGGC
>VEPB01000229.1 GCA_012026715.1 Methylococcaceae bacterium
CTCCAGCACCCCGCGCATGTCGGCGATGACGAGGGCGGCATAGGGCTGGCCAAATTCGATCCGGCCCTTGTGCTGGGGCTCGGGGGAACCGTAGTTCTGCGGCAGCCGGAAATTGCCGTGGACGCGGGTTTCGGCGACGTAGGAACGGACCTTGAACAGCCCTCGGTGCTTGGTTTCGGTGGTCAGGTTGGCATCGAGCGCCAATTGTTCCGGCAGGAAATACAGCTCTTGATCGATGCTGCGCTCGAAGCTTTCCTTTTTGCGGTTGCGGCCCTCGCCGGTCTCCACCACCTCGGTCCAGCGCTCCTTGTAGGGCACCACCAGCACCGGCCCCAACAGATGCTGGGCGCCGGCCGAACTGGCGGCGATGTCCGCCACCACCTCCTGCTGACGGTAACTGCGTTCCCGGATCAACCCGTCGATCATCCCCAAGGGAATCAGCAGGACGACGATCAACGCGGCGATCAGGACGATCTTGATCCAAAGGTGTTTTTGCATGACTGAGCCTCTCGTGTGAATAGTCGAGGCACAGCATGACGGGCCAGGGTGAACGGACGATGAGCCGGAAGGTGCGTATTGTGAAGTGGACGTGAAGTGGCCCGCACCTCAGGCCAACTCGACCAATGGGGCCGCAATCAAGCCGGGTCGGATAGATTGGTAGCCCGGATGCAGCGGAGCGGAATCCGGGAACCCGCCCCGTTTGTTGGCCAAATGCCCAGTTCTCCGATATTCAGGCGCCTCGTCCTGGCGGAAATGACGGGTTGTCGTTCTTCCTACCTGCTAATGACTTTAGTCTGGTTTGGAAGACTCAAAGTCCAAAGCATTTTCTTCAAAATAGATTGCCAATTTTTTCCATACGTCCTCATCGCCACAAAGCGCGTCACCCCACCCTGATACCTCGTATGATGTCTTATCGTAATATTTCGCTATGAATTCATTGCGCTTGTCTTTGCAGAGATGAGGGTTATCGAACGGAAAGGTATGAACAATCCTGTCGAGTTCTTTGGCTTGTGTTTCGCACCCTATGATTCTGTAAGCCTCGACAAATCGTGAGTACGGCGGATTGTCTGGCCAGTCCGATCCAAAAAAATATCTGAAGCCACCATTGTCAATGGTGCCCTGTGCGCCATGGACCAGCAAGAATGTAGCTACGGCTTTAGGAAGAGCATCCAAGTTTTCGTTAGCCCCTTCCAAGAGGTTGCGGGCTTTTTCAAATGCGATGTGTATGGGGTCGTATTCTGTCATTCTTTTTTACTCAGATATGTTAAGACCATGATGCGCCGACGGCAGGAGTTACATCGGTCCTGAGCGATACGTTTCATTCTTCGGAATATTCTATATCTCTGAAGACCGACAACACCCTAATTCAGGAACCTGAATGCCAGATTGGTGCTGCCAGTTACCTTATTCAATCCGGTGATTCCAAATTCCTATTTGGAACGGTAAACTCCTCAACTAGTGGTGGCTAAGTCCATTCAATGTCGTTAAACGTTTTTCGCATGCTGTTAACCAAAATGATCAATCTCAAACCAATTTTTCTGGTTTGCCTCGTTGTGGCGCCGGACTCACTGTGGGCTCAATCGGGCGCGGCCAAATCGGATTCGCTGTGTCAATCGGAAGAAACGCCGGTGTTTTCCTGCCGCCACAAGGGCAAGTTCTATTCTGTATGCGCCACGAAGCCATCTGCCGATCGGATGGTTTTACTTCAGTATCGGGTCGGCGAACCCGGTCATCTGGAAATGGTATTCCCGCCGGAACGGAGCGCTACCAATCAGGGTTTCACGTTCAGCCTGTTACCTCGAGGTGCCACGTTATCCTTCGAAACTGCCGGATATCTCTATGAGTTGAACAGTTTCTTGCCGAACGATGAAAACGAAATCACGGTTTCCCGGGATGATCGGGAAATAGCGCGGTTCCGTTGCCTTGATAGCCTGACCGACGTCAACCTGACGATGACCCCGATTCAGGCCTTGATCCGATCCGCCGGTATTCAGGAGCCGTAGAACTTTAAGAGGGATGTACCGATGTTGTCCAAGGCATTGGCGCGATGACAACGAATAAAGCCAGCTAATCCGCCGCTGGCAGCGTCAGCCGGGCCAGTACGCCACCTCCCTCGGCGTTGGCCACTTCGATGCGGCCGTTGTGCAGCAGCGCGACTTCGCGGACGAAGGCCAGGCCGATACCGGTGCTCTTGCGGCCGGTGGCGGGGCGGGGCAGGGAGAAGAAGCGTTCGAACAACCGCTCCGCGGCAAAGTCCGGGATGCCGGGTCCGTGGTCGCGCATGGCGAACTCGATCCAGCCATCGGTGGCGTTCGCGGTCAGTTCCACCGAGCTGGCGGGCGGGGCAAAGTCGATGGCGTTGTCGAGCAGGTTGGACAGAGCCTGCCGCAGCAGGAACGCCTCGCCCCGCACCATGAGGCCCTCCGGGGTTTCCAGTCGAAGCTCGACCTGGGTGCCGGCCAAGCGAGGGGTGGCCGATTCCGCCGTTTCCCGCAGCAGCTCCGCCGCATCGATCAGGACCGGTTCGGCCAGGGTCTGGCGGTGCTCCAGGGCGGCCAGATCCAGCAGCCGTTCGATCAGCCGGGTCAGCCGTTCCGATTGCTCCCGCACATGGCCGGCGAAGCGCCGCCGGTCGGCTTCGTCCAGCGGATCTTCCAGCAGTTCCGCGGCCCCGCGGATGGCCGCCAGCGGACTCTTCATCTCGTGAGTGAGGGTCTGCACGTAGCGCTCCGCGTATTGGCGACCCTCCAATTCTTCCCGCATGGTTTCCAGCGCCCGCGCCAGGGTGGCCATCTCCGGGCTGCGTAGCTTGGGCGCGGCAGCCTTGGCGCCGGCGGTGACGGCGCGGGCATAGTTCACCAGCAGGTCGATGGCGCGGGTCAGCCGCCAGCTGAACAGGCCGCCGAACAGTAGGGCGGCGCCGAACAGCCACAGCGCGGCACGACGCACCTCCGCCTCGCTGGTCTCAACGATGGGCTGCAGCAGGGCGGTGGGGTAGGCCACCGCCAGCACGCCGATCAGCCGGTCGCCGTCGCGGATGGGGGCGGCGACGTGCATCACCGAACTCTTGCGGTCGGCGGGATCGTCCAGGCTGGAACGGGCGCCGTAGCGGCCTTGCAGGGTGCGCGCCACGTCGTTCCAGCGAGAGTAGTCCTGGCCCACCGCCCGATTGGCGGAATCGAACAGCACGATGCCGCGGTCGTCGGTGACGTAGATGCGGTAATCCAGGCTGCGCTTGGTGAAGCGGTAAATCTCCGCGGTGACCGGCCGGGACGCGTAACGCCGTACCGCCGCCGCGAAATCGCCGTCGTTCAGGCGGCCGCTTCGCAGCGCGGGCGCTGCCAGTTCCGCCAGCAGGTTGGCGGTGTCCACCAGGCTGCCTTCCAGGGCGATTCGGACGCCCGGGCCGATCTGCCGCACCATCAGCATCAGCACCAGCTGTCCGGCCACGGCGACGATGAGGAAATAGCCCAGGAACAGCCGAACCGAGAGCTTCACGGCGGCGGTTCCGGCGCCAGGCTGTAGCCCAGACCCCGATGGGTCTGGATCGGGTCATGGGCCGGATCGACCGCCCGCAGCTTGGCCCGCAGGGTTTTGATATGGGTGTCCACGGTGCGGTCGAATACCGCCGCCGGCTCGTTCCAGATTCGATCCAGTAACTGATCGCGGGAGAAGATGCGTTCGGGGTGCTCCAGCAGCAGCTTGAGCAGCAGGTATTCGTAGCGGGTCAGGTCCAGGGCCTGGCCGCGGTAGCGGATGCGGCCGGCGGCGGTGTTCAGCTGGAAACCGCCGGGTCCGGCTGGTTCCGACGGGGCCTGGGGCAGCCGCCCGCGGCGCAGGATGACGCCCACCCGAGTCACCACCTCGCGCGGACTGAAGGGTTTGGCGACGTAGTCGTCGGCGCCGATCTCCAGTCCGACGATACGGTCGATTTCGTCGGTGCGGGCAGTGAGGAAGATCACCGGCAGGTCGGAGAACCGCCGCAACTCCCGGCACAGGTCGAAACCGCTGGCATCCGGCAGGCCCACGTCGACGATGGCCAGGGCGTAGGTCTCCGAGCGCAGCCGGCTCAACGCCGCCTGCACCAGGGTGACGTGGTCGGTCTGGTAGCCGTTGCTGCCGAGGGCGTAGATGAGGGTGTCGGCAATCGCGGGTTCGTCTTCGACGATGAGGATGCGCCGGGTCATAGGGGCCGTGGGGTGTCTGGACCGGAGCCGATTGTAGCAGCGGCGTGAGCGGGCGGAGGATTCAACTAGACTGTCCTTGACCGGTGCATGTGCCGGCCGATCCGCAACCGCTTGAGGGAAAACGATGGGCTCGTTCACTAACGAGTTGAGAAGCCGCAATCTGGAGATCTTCAGGTCGCAGGCCCGGCGGGAAGCGCGCCAGGGCGTGCTGATTGCCTTTGGTGCGATCGTGGCGGCTACCCTGGGAGTCTGCTTCTACGAGCAGGGCCAGATCACCCTGGCCGGCGTGATCTCCGCTCAATACGACAACCCGGCCCTGTGGGTGCTCAACTTCACCGCTTTCGTGTTTCCGCTGTGGGGTCAGTACGCCAGCCGCAATTTCATGCAGCATGCCGATGCCATGGTGCATTACGAAACCGAGGAGCTGCGCCA
>VEPB01000441.1 GCA_012026715.1 Methylococcaceae bacterium
CGAGCACTTCGAGGCCCTCTTGCCCTGGAACTTTAACCTCGGCGATTTAGCCACAACCTGACCCCGCTGGAAAACCATGGGGTTGATGGAGCACTTACTCTTCTCTGTTCTCCGTTTGTCTCTTGAGCGGTCAAGAGACCAGACCCAGCATTTCTGCGGGTTTCGGGACTCCGGGTTGTAGTTAGTCGCTGGTTACTGCTAGCGACTGGTTTTCAAATTTGACTGGGATGCACGCGCCCACGTGAGTTCGGGTCGGTGTTACAGTCGCAATTCGAAAATAAATACTCCAATGGAAACCATCCCTTCATTCATTGATTTCGAAGCCTCCAGTCTGGGCTCGGCCTCCTATCCGATCGAAGTCGCATGGAACCTGTCCGACGGATCGATCGAAAGTTGCCTGATCTCACCGGCTGGTACATCCAGATGGACGGACTGGAGTTACAAGGCCGAGCGGATTCATGGCATCGCCAGGGCGCAACTGCTGGCCGAAGGTCGGACGCCATCCTGGGTGTGCCAACGCTTGAATGAACAACTGGCAGGCCAGACCGTTTATTCGGATGCCCCGGATTACGATGGGATGTGGCTGGCGGAACTCTTTTCCGTCTGTCGGGGGGAGGTACCCGGTTTCCAGTTGGATAGCGTCGACCGACTCCTCCTCGACATCATCAGTCCGCACCTGTCCGATCGCGCTGCAGGACTCGCCAAGATCGAAGAATTCAAGGCAGAAGCTCGCAAGCGAGTTTCCCAGCAGCACCGGGCCGCTTGGGACGTGCAATTTCTGGTGGAGCTATGGCGCCTCGCCAACGGCTAAGGGCCTCAGCCGCCATAGGCCGGAATGCTTACGGGACGATTGAACTGACGGTGAATCCATTTGCTGCCTGGCATCGCCGCGAGGATGGCCTTGTCCGCTACCGCCATCGTTTTCGCCGGTGTCGCTGGTCAGGCAGGCGAATTGCCATCTCACTGTCCATTTGGCCGATTGGCGATTCCGGTGGCGATGACGGTCACCCGCAATTCGTCCTGAAGATCCGGATCGATGGAAATCGCGTTGACCACAACCGCTTCTTCCGATACGAGTTCGTAGACCACGCCACCGACTTCGTCGAATTCGCTTAAACCCAGATCGAGACCGCCTGCAATATTGATCAGGATGCCGCGAGCACCCCGCAGTTTACTATCGTCCAGCATCGGGCTGGCGATGGACTTCTCCGCCGCTACTCGCGCCCGCTTGGGGCCGCTGGCGACGCCGATTCCGATCGTGGCCATGCCCATTTCGGACAAGACCACGCGGATGTCGGCAAAGTCGATGCCGATCAGACTCGGACGGGTGATCAAGTCGGTAATGCCCTGCACAGCCCCAAGCATCATGTCGTTGGCCGCTGCGAACGCTTGCACCCGACGCGTATCCTTCCCTAAGACCGGCAACAGCTTTTCGCCGGGAATGGCGATGAGGGAATCCACGAACCGGCTTAGTTCATCGAGTCCCTTTTCGGCCACGGCCCGCCTATTCTTGCCCTCGAACGGGAACGGCATGGTGACCACGGCAACCGTCAGCACCTCGACCTCCTTGGCAATTTCGGCGATCACCGGTGCCGCGCCGGTACCGGTGCATCCGCCCATGCCTGCCGCGATGAAGACCAGGTCGACGCCTTCCAGCACTTCCCGTATCCGTTCCCGACTGTCCAGGGCCGCCTGACGGCCGCTATCGGGGTTCGCCCCGGCTCCCCCTCCATGGGCCAACGCGTTGCCCAACGGCATGACCGATCCCGCCTGCGTGCTTTTCAGCGCCTGGGCGTCGGTGTCGGCGCAGATGAACTCGATGCCCTCGATATGACGGCTTACCATGTGATTGACGGCATTACCGCCACGGCCGCCGACCCCGATCAGCTTGATCACCGCTTTCTGACTCCACGAATCCACCACTTCGAACTCCATCGTTTCCTCCTCCCCGTTAACCGGGACAGCCTTTAATAATTGACCTGAATCGGACCGCTGAGCGTCCTCGGGAACCCGCAGTGGGCGGAGGTCACTTCGACGATTGGGGGCTATAGTAATGAGCAGGACGACAGTCCGTGTCGTGCCAACGGAAGAATGGAGGATGCGGCCATGACCGATGCCATACTGCGCCAGTGGACGATCTTGGAGATGATTCCCCGCGAGCCGGCCACCATCACCACATCGGAGATTCATCGGCGACTGAGTGACGGCGATTACGAAGTCACGCTGCGAACCATACAACGAGATCTTCTGAAACTGGAGGAGATCTTCCCGTTGCGGCAGGCACCTGGTTTCGGTACGGAGAAGATCTGGTATTGGCCGCGAACTGCGAAAGGCCTCAGTGTGCCCGGTATGGCGCCGCAGGCGGCATTGGCCTTCAAACTGGTGGACGAGTATCTGCGACCGCTGCTGCCGAAATCCACGCTCTCCGCTTTGGCCCCCTACCTTGAAACGGCCGAAGGCGTGCTGGCCCAAGCCGGCATTCCGGCCCTGGCGCGCTGGCCGGAGAAGGTCAGCATCATCCCCCGCGGCCAACCGCTTCTCCCACCCGAACTGGACGAAAATGTCCTTGCCGTGGTGTACGAAGCGCTGTTCCGCGAGCGCCGGTTTCATGCCCATTACCGCCCGGCCCACAACCCCGAGGGACGCGATTACGTGTTTAACCCATTGGGGCTGGTATTCCGCGATGGGGTGATCTACCTGGTGACGGCCCTGTGGGACTACCCGGACATCAAGCAATTCGCACTGCATCGGATGGACCAGGCGGAATTGCTGGACGAACCGGTCAAGGCCGTGGAGGGGTTCGACCTCGACGGCTACATCCGCCGGCATGCCTTCGAATATCCCGTAGCCGATGAACCGGCCGAGATGGACTTGGAACTGCTGCTGCAGCCCGCTCTCGCCCGGCATCTGGAGGAGACCCGTTTATCCCTGGACCAGCTCACCGCCACCGAGCCGGATGGACGGGTCAGGCTCACCGCGACGGTCGCCAATACCGCGCAGTTGCGCTGGTGGCTGTTGGGTTTTGGAAACGGGGTTGAAGTGGTGAAACCGGCCGAATTGAACCTTGAATTATTGGCTGCAAGTCGGCGGGAACCGAACGACGGTTCATCCGAGCCGTCGACCCGGGACATGCAACCGACCGATGCCGCGACGCAACTGACCCTGGCCGAGGAAATCATGAACGACCATCGCGACGTGCTCAGCAAGCTGGCCCAATGACAGGGAAGGAACCCATCTGGGTCCTGGACGCGGTCGTCGACGAGGTTCATCGACGGCAACTGGCCGAACATGGCGGCCGTTCCGGAGTGCGCGATCCCACCCTGCTCGCTTCCGCTCTGGCGCGACCTCAGTCGTTGTTCAACTATGCGGGCGAGGCCGCCACGCTCCCCGCGCTGTCGGCAGCCTATGCATTCGGCATCGCCCGCAATCATCCCGTTGTCGATGGCAACAAGCGCACAGCCTTCGTGATCGCTCTGCTGTTCCTGCGTTTGAACGGGTTGATTGTTGTGGCCTCCCAGGAAGAAAAGTACCGGACCTTTCTCGCGCTGGCGGCGGGCGACCTGGACGAAGCCGGGCTGACGGCCTGGCTGTTACCTTATCTGTCAGATTGGCGATCGAGCACGACGTCGTTTGTCGCACCTCACCGATAGACTTCTCTTGATGGTGCATCCCGGCCGAACCGCGACTATTCCAAACCCTCGGGCCGGGCACCAGGATTCAATTCCACCCGCGAAGAGTTCAACAATGATCCCCGACCAAACAACTCCGCTGTTCCCCACCAGGGGCGAGCCATCGCCATGATTTTCGACGGTTCGCTACTGACTCATCTCCACAACGCCCGACATATCGTGGTGTTCACCGGTGCCGGCGTGTCGGCGGAAAGCGGCATTCCCACCTTCCGCGATGCCCAGACCGGATTGTGGACGCACCATGACGCCACCGATCTGGCCAGCCCGCAAGGATTTCAACGAGACCCGGCGCTCGTGTGGGGCTGGTACGAATGGCGGCGCATGAAGGTGCTGCGGGCGGAACCCAACCCGGCTCATCTCGCCATCGCCGATCTGGCCGGACAGGTTGAGCGGCTGACTCTGGTCACCCAGAACGTGGACGATCTGCACGAACGCGCCGGGAGCGGCGACGACATCATCCATTTGCACGGCAGCATCCATCAGCCCCGTTGCTTCGCCTGTGCGCGGCCTTATGCCTATCCAGCCGGTATTCCCGATGAGCCGGAAGGCGGTCGCCGCATCGAGCCGCCCCGCTGCAGTCATTGCAATGGGCGCATCCGCCCGGGTGTGGTCTGGTTCAACGAGAGCCTGCCGGAAGGGGCCTGGGCGAAAGCGAAGCAGGCGGGGGGAGATTGCGATGTGCTGTTCTCGGTGGGCACCTCCTCACTGGTTTGGCCGGCGGCGCTGTTGCCGGGAATAGCTGCCCAACGGGGAGCGACGGTGATCCAGGTCAATCCGGATGAAACCGATCTGGACGACGTTGCCCACTACAACCTGCGCGGCAAGGCGGGAGAGCTGCTGCCGGCATTGCTCGACGTCTTGCGGAAGTTTGTGCCATGACAGCAAAACGGTTTCCCCGCTCGATCCGCCCGCGCATTCAGCGGGCCTTTTTCCAATGGTGGCACAGCCGGAAGGCGCGTTTCGCCGTGCCGCTGCATGTTGTCATCCGTCGGAATGACTGCCTGGAACTCGGGGTGATCGGGCTGACGCCTTTGATCTCCATCACCCTGACTTGGGAAATCTGCGTGGCCGTCGATTGGAGCGGGCAGTGTTGGGACCTGCTGCTGGCACTGGAAACGCTGCCGAGTCGCACACCAAACGGTTATGTCTGCGAGATGTGCAAAGCGGAAGACCGAACTGTGTACCCGAGCCGCGAAGCCCTGTGGATCGATGAATTGTTCGAGCCCTTTCTGGAATTGATCAACAACGAATTGGCCAATGCCTCCTGGCTGGCCCTCTATCAGTCGGTCGGAGCAACCTGGGCGACGCTGGAGAATGCCGCCGACGAAAAAGCCATTCACTGTGTCCCGGTATGGGTGGCCGACTCGGAGGGGCAAATGCCCGGGCGATGATCAACGAGGTGTATCATGCTTGGATTTTTCA
The DNA here is from genome assembly GCA_012026715.1 of Methylococcaceae bacterium. Taxonomy (GTDB): domain Bacteria; phylum Pseudomonadota; class Gammaproteobacteria; order Methylococcales; family Methylococcaceae; genus VEPB01. The sequence continues at coordinate 5,112 of VEPB01000441.1, forward strand.
AGTCCCGGCAATCGATCGAATGGGAAAGGCGGCTCGCCGCCGCCGATCCGAATGATCCCGAATTTCAGGATCGCCCGGTTGACCTGGACGACCCGGAAATTCCCGCAGCGATTCGGGAGTTGGCTCGCCAGCGATACGAGGCGGGCGACCAGCTCTGGCGGATCGTGTGTCGCACCGGAATCGAATGGTGGCTGTTCAGCGCCACAGGCGATCTGATCGAAGCCTGGTGGATGGAATGACACTCCCGATGGGACCAGGCGAAACTCAACGGATTTAATCTTCAAGGAAACCCTCCATGCTCCTGACCCTCACCAACACCCGGACACCGGCGACGGACCTGGGCTTTCTGCTGCACAAGCACCCCGACCGGGTCCAGAAGTTTTCCCTCAGCTTCGGCGAGGCCCATGTGTTTTATCCGGAAGCAAACCCGGACTGCTGCACGGCCTGCTTGCTGGTGGACGTCGACCCGGTGGGCCTGGTGCGCGGCAAGTCGCAGGCGAACGGCGGGCTGTTGGATCAGTACGTCAATGACCGGCCCTATGCCGCCTCGTCGTTCCTGTCGGTGGCCATCGGTGAGGTGTATTCCTCCGCCTTGCAGGGCCGCTGCAACCATCGGCCGGACTTGGTGGATCAGCCGTTGCCGTTGCAGGTGCAGCTGCCGGCGGTGCCGGCCCGCGGCGAGACTGGTTTGGTTCATGCCTTGTTCGAGCCTCTGGGCTATGATGTGGAGGCGACCCGCCTGCCGCTCGACGAGCGCTTCCCGGAGTGGGGCGACAGCCCTTATGTCGCCTTGACGCTCAACGCTTCCGCGACGATCAAGGATGTCCTGTCCCATCTCTATGTCCTGCTGCCCGTGCTGGACAACGCCAAACACTATTGGGTCGGCCAGGACGAACTGGAGAAGCTGCTGCGCCACGGCGCGAGCTGGCTGGCGACCCATCCCGAGAAGGAGTTCATCGCCCGCCGCTATCTGCGCCATCAGCGCAGTCTCGCGCGTGAAGCCCTGGAACGGTTGGACGTGGCGGAAGACGACGACGCCATCGAACCGGCATCCGATACTGGCGAAACCGCGCCGAATGACATGGCATCCATCACCCCCGAAGAGGCGGTGGTCGAAGCGCCGATTTCCCTCAACGAGAGCCGCATTCGCGCCGTGCTGGCCGTCCTCGATGCGGTCGAGGCCAAGTCCGTGGTCGACCTCGGTTGCGGGGAAGGCAAGTTGTTGTACCGGCTATTGAAGGAAAGCCGCATCAGCCGGTTGGTGGGGCTGGACGTGTCGATTCGCGCACTGGAAATTGCCGCCGCTCGGTTGAATCTGGATCAGCTGCCGCCGCGGGTGCGGGAGCGTATCACCCTGCTGCAAGGTGGATTGACCTACCGGGATGCGCGCATCGAGGATTTCGACGCCGCTCTGGCCATCGAGGTCATCGAACACCTGGACCTCGGCCGCCTGGCGGCCTTCGAAAAGGTGCTGTTCCGCTGCGCCCGGCCGCGGGTCGTGGTGGTGACCACACCCAATGTGGAATACAACGTTCGCTACGAGACCCTGCCGGCGGGCCGGCTGCGTCATACCGACCACCGCTTCGAGTGGACGCGGACGGAGTTTCGGGATTGGGGCCGGCGGGTCGCCGAGCAGCATGGCTACGCGGTGCGGTTTGAGCCCATCGGTGAGGCCGATCCCGAGTTGGGTGCACCGACGCAGATGGCCGTGTTCGAGCGGGAGGCGGCATGAAGATCACCCTTCCCGAACTGTCCCTGGTGGTGCTCATCGGTCCCAGTGGCTCCGGCAAATCCACTTTCGCCCGCAAGCATTTTCTGGCCACCGAGATCCTCTCATCGGACTATTGCCGTGGCCTGGTGGCGGACGACGAAAACGATCAAGCGGCGACCGGCGATGCCTTCGACATTCTCCATTACATCGCCGGCAAGCGGCTGAAGGCCGGGCGCCTCACGGTGGTGGACGCCACCAACGTCCGGCCGGAGGACCGCAAACCGCTGGTGGCGCTGGCGCGGGAATATCACTGCCTGCCGGTGGCCATCGTGCTGGATATGCAGGAACAGGTTTGCCATGAACGCAATGCCAACCGGCCGGACCGGTCTTTCGGTCCCCACGTGGTCCGCAACCAGGCTGCCAGCCTGAACCGCTCGTTCCGCGGTCTGCAGCGGGAAGGTTTCCGTCATATCTTCAGGCTGCGCACGCCGGAGGAGGTCGAGACGGCGGAAATCGAGCGTCAGCCCCTGTGGAACAATCGCAAGAGTGAGGCCGGGCCGTTCGACCTCATCGGCGACGTGCACGGCTGTTATGACGAACTGCTGCAACTGCTCGAACGTTTGAACTACGAGGTCCGCCCCAACGGCGCGGGAATCGCGGTGTCCCATCCCGAAGGCCGCAAGCTGGTGTTCACCGGCGACTTGGTGGACCGCGGCCCCAAGGTGCCGGACGTGCTTCGGTTGGCGATGGGCGCGGTACACAGCGGAAGCGGCTACTGCGTGCCCGGTAATCACGACCTGAAACTGGTCAAGGCCCTGCGGGGCCGCCAGGTGCAGAAGACCCATGGTCTGGCCGAATCCCTGGCACAGCTGGAAGCCGAGACGCCGGAGTACCGGGAGCAAGTGGCGCAATTCCTGGACGGCTTGGTCAGCCACTACGTGTTCGATGGCGGTAAACTGGTGGTGGCCCATGCCGGCCTGCCCGAGGCCATGCAGGGGCGCGGTTCCGGCAAAGTGCGGGAGTTTGCCCTGTATGGCGAGACCACCGGGGAAACCGATGAATACGGCCTGCCCATCCGCTACAACTGGGCTGCCGATTATCGGGGCCGGGCCGCGGTGGTTTATGGCCATACGCCGGTGCCACGGGCCGAATGGTTCAACAACACCCTGTGCCTGGACACGGGCTGCGTGTTCGGGGGCGAGTTGACTGCCTTGCGGTGGCCGGAAAAGGAACTGGTTTCCGTGCCGGCATTGGCGACTTACTACCAGCCGGTTCGCCCGCTGGTTCCGGTCATGCCTGAGGCGCCTTCCCTGCAGCAAGCCGCCGATGATGTGTTGGACTACGCCGATGTCTCGGGCAAGCGCATCCTCCATCCCCGCATCGGCCACAGCGTCACCATCCGTCCGGAGAACGCGGCGGCAGCGCTGGAGGTCATGACCCGTTTCGCGGCAGACCCGCGCTGGCTGGCCTATTTGCCGCCCACCATGTCGCCGTCCGAGACCAGCGAGATGGACGGCTTTCTGGAACATCCCCGCGAGGCCTTAGCCTATTACCGCAATACCGGCATCGCGACGGTCGTCTGCGAGGAGAAGCACATGGGTTCGCGGGCAGTGGTGGTGATCGCCCGTGACGAGGCGGCAGCATTGCGCCGGTTCGGTATCGCCGGCGAAGGCCGCGGCGTCGTTTATACCCGCACCGGTCGGCGCTTCTTCAACGACGCGGACACGGAGCGGGCCTTGCTGGATCGGCTGGCAGACGCCATCGGCGCCGCCGGATTCTGGGAGGAATTCCAGACCGACTGGTTCCTCCTCGACTGCGAGCTGATGCCCTGGTCGCTCAAGGCCAAAGATCTGCTGATCCGTCAGTATGGCGCCGTCGGCGCCGCCAGCCGGGCGATGCTGCGTCCGGCCCACGATCGCATCGCAGCCGCTCAGGCGCGCGGGCTGGAGGTGGCGGAGTTGCGCGATACCTACGCCGAACGGGCCCGCGATGCCCAGCGGTTCACCGATGCCTACCGGCGCTACTGCTGGAATGTCGCGTCACTGGATGACATTCGCCTGGCACCGTTCCATCTGCTGGCAACCGAGGGCAAGGTCCACACCGACCGCAGTCATCTTTGGCACATGGAAACCTTGCATCGCTTGGCACAGCACGGCGATCCCTTATTGCTGGCAACACCGTACCGGGCGGTCGACCTCAATGACCCAGCCGCCTGCGCGAGCCTGGAAGACTGGTGGCTAGGGCTCACCGAGGAGGGCGGCGAAGGTATCGTGGTCAAGCCCATGGACTTCATTCCCAAGCTCACCGGCAAGCCGGTGCAACCGGCGGTGAAATGCCGCGGCAGGGAGTATCTCCGCATCATCTACGGCCCGGAATACACCCATCCCGCCCATCTCACTCGGCTGCGCAAGCGCGGCCTGTCGGGTAAACGCGGTTTGGCCGTCCGGGAATTCGCCTTGGGACTGGAAGCTTTGGAGCGCTTCGTCGCCCAAGAGCCGCTGCGGCGGGTGCATGAATGCGTGTTCGGCGTGCTGGCGCTGGAGTCGGAGCCGGTGGATCCGAGGTTGTAATCGGACCGAACCGGATCGTTCGGTATTGCGGAACTTCGTGTCGTGGCCATGAAGCTGCTTTCCTATTGCGGGCGTTAAGGTAAGGCGGATTCGTCTCTAAGCGACAATCCGCCGGATAAACCTCGCTGGAAAACAAACGCGCGAAATGGAAAAGTCCGAATTACCCGAATTACCCGAGCGAACCAACCCAGCTAACCGCTTCGACTCGATGGCATACGGTTCTGGCTAGTAGTATCTCCACTAAATCGTCAGTAATGCCTAAGTGGCTGAAGGCAAATTTGTTAATTGATTGGTGAAAAACATCTGCTTAACAACAGATGTCCGCTTCCAAGACGTGCTTAAGTCAAAACAGTTTGGACGAATCGTCCCTTGGTCTATTTCCAGAGCCAGCCGGCTGAATCACCAGTGTCATCATCTCTTTAAGGGGTTTTGAATAAGTATCTTCATTTTCCTGGCATCCGATCAGTGCTTCTTTGTTAAATAGAGCAAGAGCGCTTTGCACTTTGTCAGTTATATTGTCGCGATTCTTTGATTCGTGACGCCTCAAATTAAGCATCTTCTTCAAGATGGCAATATCTATGAGCGTTCCAAAGAACCAATCAATAGAATATTTATAAGCGATTGCCCATCGCAAATGACTGCTTTCTAACAATGTCTCGAACTTAGCAGTTTCGGCCCCAAACATGCAAGAACCGAACAAGACACCTTCAAGATTATATTTCTCGGCCACTGGGGTTATCCCCCGATAAAGCAGTTTATTATCTTTTATACTAGCCACGCTATCATAGTAGCCGTGAGCGGCAACATAAAGAATGTATTTTTCATATTTGCCATCAACAAATAGCTCCAGTGCTTTCTGGAAGCTCCCGATATCAAAAAAAGTTGCATATAAAAGATCAAAGCTATTTTCCAAGCCTCTCAGACCAGATAAAAAAGGCTTTACGCTACATTCATGGGAAAACTCATCATTAGTCGACCAAGGATTTTCAAGAACAACCAAAGCCTTTCTTTTCATATCCTATCTCCTGATTATTAAGATACTTGGGGATACCTCGAAACCCTAAAATACTTGGCGTGTCTGGTCGTAACGCTCTGATTCGCCGTTGACGCCACTCGGGGAAACAAGGTTTTCGATGTGCGCTGAGGTATTTCATCGCTCCAATAGAACGACATAGGGTGTCGCTCTCCTCTCTAAGATATAAGGCAGCCCCACTTCTCATCGAGGAGACCTGTCATGCTCAAGCAAAACCGCAAGCGCCCAGTCGTTGATAATAGTCGACGCCCCGTCGTTTCCCACAACTATCCCAACATCGTCAGCCGCTGGATACTGCGGCTGTTGCTCGATGGCAAGGGGGCCCAGCGCAGCATTCGGGCCGACGGGAAATTGGACGAGGATGTACTGCGGTTCATCGGACTGGGCCGGTATTGCTGGGAGGATCTGAGCGAGGCCGGGGAAGACGCGCCGTCGCCCTCGCAATGGACCGCGATCCTCCGTCGTCAGCGCGACAAGCTGGACAAGGGAACGCCGGCTTACCGGGGTGCCTTGTTCCGCAATCTGCGCCAATTCGCCCGCAAGCTGGAGCTGAACGAGGCCGAGCAGCGGCTGATCGCCTTCGCGGTGCTCAAGGAACAGTTCGAAGAGCTGGCCACCGTATGGACCTGGACGATGGAAGGCCGCAACAAGCTGAGCGGCTGGGACGTGCTGGGCAATACGCTGGATCTGCGCCCGGCGGAGGTCGAAGCCGCCTGCGCTGCCAATGGCCGGCTGACCGCTTCGGGCTTGCTGATCTGCACGCCGGACCAGGGCAACGTGCCCGGCTTCGAGTTGATGGAGGGCCTGGGGGAATCCTTGCTGGGGGGGGCGTTCCGGGTCGACCGGCTGCTCAGCCAGTATTTTTCCGTGCAGCCGGGCAAGGGTCTGCGCTGCGCCGACTTCGGCCATCTCGGCCCCGACCTGACCGATCTGCTGCGCTACCTGATGCAGGTGGTGAAGTCCCGCCGCGCCGGCAGCAACATCCTGCTCTGGGGGCCGCCGGGCGTGGGCAAGACCGAACTGGCGCGGACCATCGCGACCGAATGCGGCTTCCTGCTCAACGAAGTGGCCTGCACCGCCCCCGACGGTGAGGCCATCTCGCCCCACCGGCGCCGGAACATCTACCGCTTGTGTCAGCACTTGCTGAAGTCGGTGGCCAGCGCCGTGGTGCTGTTCGACGAAATGGAAGATTTTTTCGTCAATGGCGTCGACGACGGCTTGTTCGGCGGCGGAGACCGGCTCGGCAAGGCCTGGTTTAACCGAATGCTTGAGCAGAGCCCGGTGCCGGTGATCTGGATTTCCAACGCCATCGACATGATCGACCCGGCTTATCTGCGCCGCTTCGACTTCGTCCTGGAAATGGGCGCACCGCCGCCGGAGGCGCGGTGCCGCATGCTGACCCAGGCCTGCGGCGATCTGCCCGTCCGCAAGGACTGGCTTGACCGCGTTGCGGGCTATTCCCATCTGACCCCGGCACAGGTAGGGCAAGCCGCCGAACTCGCCCGGCTGACCGGCTACCCGAGCGAGGCGGAGCGGGAGCGGCTGATGGAAACCAGCATCCGCCGCCACCTCAAGTTGCAGGGCCGTAGGATCCAGTCCAGCCATCGGCCGGTAGACGGCCTGATAGACTACGACCTCCGCCACATCAACCCCGATGCCGATGTCGCCGCCCTGATCGACGGGCTGGCCCGCTGCGGCACCGGCAGTTGTCTGCTCTACGGCCCGCCCGGCACCGGCAAATCGGCACTCGCCCACCATCTGGCTCGCTCCCTCGATCGTCCCCTGCTCAAGAAAGCCGCCTCCGACCTGCTGGATCCCTGGGTGGGCGCCACCGAACAAAAGCTAGCGGCCATGTTCGAGGAAGCGGCCGCCGGCGGCGCCGTCCTGTTTCTGGACGAGGCGGACAGCTTCCTGCGTGCCCGCAGCGGCGCCCGCCAGAGCTGGGAAGTGACTCAGGTCAACGAACTGCTGCAGCAGATGGAAAGCTTCGAAGGCCTCTTCATCTGCGCCACCAACTTCCTGCAAATCACCGACGATGCGGCCCTGCGCCGGTTCGATCACAAGATACGCCTCGGCTACCTTCGTCCGGAGCAGCGGGAGGACTTGCTGTTACGGGTCGCCGCCACGTTCGAGCTTGCCGACTGCGGCGAACTGTCTCCCGCGATGCGCGCTCGCCTCCAGCGCTTGCACAATCTGGCCATGGGCGATTTCGCCACCCTGCTGCGGCAAGCGGCGAGAGGTGGGCATCGGCCGCGCACGCTCGATGATCTGGTCATGGCGCTGGAGCGGGAGTGCCGTATCAAACCCGATGGTCAACAGAAACCGATGGGATTCATGGGGTGAGGCCGATGACCGCCGATTCTCTTGTTTCCCGTCGCAGGGGAGCCCGTGATGAGCACGCCAACGATCCCTTGCTCATAGCAGCGTGCCGCCGGCAGGCCGGCATGGACGCGAACAGCTACGTTTCCTTTCAAACCAAAAGCCTGCGCGCCGAATGGGATGCGGGTCAGGGCATCCTCATTCTCGACGTCGCCTTGCTCGATCAGCCGGTACAGTTGGTCGTCGGTGGCTGGGATCGGGGCGTCGGCTGGGCACTGAACCACGACGGAACGGCCGAAATGATGCCGACGGACTGGGACCCCGGTCTGCAGATGTTGTCCCCGGCAAATGAATGGGCGCAGCCCTGGAGGCAACAGATTCCGGAGCCGGTGTTGGCGGCATTGCGAAAGTTTCCTGCCGACTACTGGCCCATGCTGTGCTGGGCCAGCCGCTATCGCGACGCGCAGGACTTGCTTCTCAGCGAACCTAAACTGCTGTGGCTGCTGCTACGGTCTGCACGTGAACGGCAGTGGCCCGCGTCCCGCATCCGCCTCAGTTTGCACATGAAGCGGCGGCGCATCCTCGGTCGCTCCGGATTTCACGAGGCAAACACAACGCTCAGGTTCATCAAGAAGCTCGCCTTCAAGTGCTATGGCTCGCCGGAATTCGAACTGCTCAAGCCTTGGCTGTGCAACCCCGTGCGAATGGCCCGGCTCAGACATTACCCGACCATTAGCGAACAGCAGCTTCGGTTCATCGAAAAAATTCCCTACCTGGCTGAATCGGTCCTGGTGCGATGCCCCGGCGCCGAACCGGATTATTTCAAGCAGGTCGCGCGCTGGACGGAGGATACCCACAACCTTGCCTGGGTGCTCGGCGGGCGGGAGTTCTCCAGACGCTTCCGTCGCTGCAGGAATCTCACCGAACTGCGCGCCTTGCACGACCGTTTGACCGACCAGTTCATCCACGCCGCGCCACCCCAATCAGCCCAAAGGTCGTATCCCCAAGAACCCATCCCCGGCAACGAATTCATCGTTCCGATCACCAATTACGAGGAACTCGCGTGGGAAAGCCGAATGCAACGCCACTGCATTCAGATTTATCACAAGCGCATCGTCGCGGGCGAATATTATGTATACCGCGTATTGAAACCCGAACGAGCGACCCTGGGGATGTATCTGAATGGGCGCGCGCGACCAAGACTGGATCAGATCCAGCTGAAATTCAACGAACCGGTCGCGCAAGAAACCGAAGATGCCGTGGAGGCGTGGATCAATTCGTACGATCCAACTGCTTTTTCAAGGAACAACTGAATAAATCAGCGGTTTCTTAAGTATATGACCGTTGCGGCGCAACATTTTGTTTTTCGGATTTTCAAGCGTGCCTTCCATAATACAAAGCCCAGAAGGCTGGTTCCGCGAAAAAGAAAAAGACCTTTATACCTTCGACTATTGTGCCAGATGGGAATTGCACGCATCGAAAACGAAGGAATCGGCCCAGCAATCAGAATATCGTCGTAATCTTCAAAATCTGAAAACTTGGCTTTCATCTGATTTACACGAAACGCCACTCACACGGTTTAGCGCTTCCGAGTACAGCGGACGGATAGAAGGTGGTCATGGTTATCTAGCTGCGGAGATGGACGACGCGAAAGTTGCGCAATTCAACGAGACATGGAATTTCCCGGATTCCCCTTGGCGTCTGAAGATCCTCTTATATGCCGATTGGTTAAAGAAAATTAATTCTTGTCAACTACTGTCCACACCGCTAGCCGCTCGGCAGCCGTTACGTTGGTGGGACACCCCCCATGGATTCATGCTTCTGAGCGCAACCCGCGAAGGTTCTTTGTTATCGAAACGGGATGCTTGGTGGCGAATACCACAACTTATCCCCGCATTACAAGAAATAAAACCGGAGTCTCTTCCTTATGGTGAATATTGGCCGTTCCCGGAATCCAGGAGTGGATATATACTCATAGATTGCGGTGACATCTCTATCGAGTCCTGGAAATCACGCAAGTATGCGAAAGACACGGTCCGAATTACCCTATTGCGTGAAGCACTGGGTATAACCAAAAATCAGAACATTGGAATCTATGTTAGCGACTTCTGATTGCCGCCTGGGATATTCAAGTGGACTTGTTGCATTTCCCAGTTTACGGGCAATGCGACCCGAGTAAGGTTTTTCAACACCAGTCCCTCGTCGCCTCCAGCCAGGCAGATCTCGACCATATCGGGGCTAAGTTGGAAGAGCCGCGCGATCCGGCTGGGCTGGCCTGCCCCACATCCATACCCTCGGCAACTGCGATCTCAGTGATCGACCGGTATCGGCCTTCGTCCAGCAGCCACTGCCAATAGTGTGCCAGGCCCAATGCCTTCTCCAGGGCACTGTCCTCGGCAGCTTGCCTGGTTTGTCGTTCCTGGCTGGCCTCTTCCTGGAATTGCTGCGGCGCATCAATCGGAGTAATCACTTCCTTTTTGATTCCGCGCTTCACCAGCGTCCAAGGGATGAAGGTTTCCAGTTTCACCCCACCCGCAGGATCCGGAATCTGATAGGTCACCGCCGCCCCGGCGACGCTTTTGTCTTTTTTCGCCATTCGGCTCTCCTCAATCAAATCGTTCGAGGGCTTTCAACTGCGCATGCCATTCGATTGGCAAGCGGTGTAACCGTCCGCCGGAGCGCGTTCTTTCCCTATGGAGCTGGATCAGCTAGCCATGGGTGTCATGTATCGGCCGGCTTCCAGTTGTGAGGCAGTAGGCTATCGATGTCCTTCTGCTTGGTAGTAGGCAGACGGGTCAGGACGTCTTTCAGATAGGCC
>VEPB01000040.1 GCA_012026715.1 Methylococcaceae bacterium
CCACCACCGCCACCGCCGGCGATCTGAACGGGATTGGTCGTCACACCGATCAAGACCGATGCCAAGACGGGGGGAGGAGCGCCGTTCTGGCTGAGCGTGACGACGGTCGTCGCGATAGCGCTGCCACTGACATTCACGATGTTCGCAGCCGTCGCCGCGGCGGTTCCCTGCAATCCGCCGCTCGAGTACGCGATGGCGGCGAGCACGCCGGCGCCGGCCGGATCGGCGGCCTTGATGCTCTGCGCGGCAGCCAGGACGCTGGCCGCAACCGCCTGGGTGGCGGCCGCATTGCCTTGGACGGACGCAACGACCAGTTGGACCGCGAGAGCGTCTCCATTGGCCAGTGCGGTCTGCAGGGCGGCCGCGGTCGCCGGATCCAGGGACGCCATGGCCTGGGCCACCGCATCCTGGGCCGATGCGGGCGGCGCATAGGAGACCATTGCAACCGAACCCGTGGCCAGCAGCAGGGCGGCCAGCAGCGACTTGAACTTCATGGCTCTCGTGCTCATGGGCCCATCCTCACTCGGAAAACGGAATGATCCGATCAGGAGGCAATCCTACCCCATTCGGCGGGAAACTGCCGGCGAACCCGGCCCGGGCATGGCAAAGCTGATCCAGGCCAGGGCCAGCAGCATCAGGAACAGCACCGCATTGGAGGGGATCTGCAGGTTGAAATCCACCGTGCTATGGATCAGCAGCGCCGTGATGCCCATGAGGGCGGCGAAGGACATCCCGCGCATCAGGGGATCGCGACGCAGGTACTGGGCGCGAAGCGCGGCGGCGAGCGAGAGCAGCACCATCCCGCCGACCAGTCCGAGGCCGACCAGCCCGGTCTCGGCGCCGAATTGCAGGTAGTCGTTCTCGGCGTACTTGTAGGTGCCCGCAGTCACGTCGGTGCCGCGATAGCCCGGAAAGACCGTGAAGAACGAACCGAGGCCCGACCCGGTGAGCGGAAAATCCCGCGCGTAGCGCAGGCCATGGACGAAGACCTCGTCGCGATTTTCGGTGCCCAGGGTGGTCTGTTCGATCCGCTCCTTGACCTTCTCGACGCCGAACCAGCTGCCCACGATCACCACGTCGACGATCGTGAGGCTCGCGACGAGGATGAGCATCGAGCGCGGCGCGCGGCGCCCGAGCAGGAGGGCGATGCCGCCCGCGATCATCAGGGCGAGGAAGAAGGCGGTGTTGCCCATGCGGGAGCGGCTCATCACCAGGCCGATCACCATGACCACCAGGCAAAGGCGGACGACGGCCTTGGGGCTGAGGACGAGGCGGACGATCTCGCGCAGTCGCCCCTTCCAGTGCCCCGGCAGGCGGTCCCCGCTCAGCTGCGAGATAAGCAGGCCGATGCCGATCGAAAGGCACATCGCCAGGTAGCCCGCGAAATGGTTGCGGTTGGGGAAGGTGCCATGGGCCGGCGCGCCGGACGAGGAGGCCAGCACGACGCCGACGATCGCCTGGATCACGCCGCAGGCCAGCAGCACGTAGGCGAATTGCCTCAGCCGGCGACGCGAATCGATCAATCCCAGCGCCAGCAGGAAGAAGCAGGCGAAGGCCGCCGATTTCATCCACCCGACCCGGGTCGCGTGGGGATCGAGCGAGACCGTGATGAAGTCCGCGGGCAGATGGAGGGCCGCGGAAAGCGGCGACAGCGTGGCGGCCCATTCGCGCGGCAGGGGAACGATCTGCAATGCGATCCAGGCCAACCACAGGGCGAACAGCGCCAGCACCGGCCGGGCGGAAACCAGCGCAGGGCTCGGCGAGTAGCGTCCGCGCGCCAGGCCCGCCAGCCACGCCGCCGTGAGGAGAAAGACGGCCACCTCCAGGATGGACCAGGCCAGCGGCCGGTTGCTGCCGAGCGGCAGCGGCAGCCAGGCCAGTAGCGCCAGCCAGGCAATGAACAGCCATCGACCGGGCGATCTCCTGCTGCCCCGATCGTCCTTCATCCCTTCCGCCTCGGGAAGATCTTCGGACGTCTCCGGGGCCGCGCGGGCGCGTTTCCGGAACGGATGAGGAAGGATCACGAATCGCACACGAGTTCCGGCGCCAGCCTGCGCAGCTCGGTCGTCTCGCAAACCAGCGGCCGCTTGCCGGTGCGCTGGATCATGCCGACCATGCCCGCGCGGTCCATTTCCAGGCCGCGGCGCAGCATGCCGGTCACCGCGGCCCGTTCCTCGGGCCCGAGCCGTGCCCATTCGCCCAGACCGATTTCGACGACCATGCGCTGAAGGTCCGGCTCCGCCGGTCCCAGTTGGGCGGTCCGGCGCAGCGCCTCGAAGAACTCCTGGTCGAATTCCCCCAGGTTGTACTTGAGCACCGCGATCTGCCCCCAGGCGAAGGGCCAGGTCGGGCGCTGCCGGATGGCCGTGCGGAATGCCTCGAGCGATTCGCGCCGCAAGGCGGCACTCAGGCGGCTTGCCCCCGGCTGAAGAGCCAGCTCCGCCGTCAGCATGCCGACGTCGGTGGTGAGTTGGGGATTGTCCCGGTCCATGCGGGCGGCCGCGGACAGGCGCATGTAGGCGTCCGTCCAGAGGCCCATCAGGGTCGGATTGCGCAGCCACGCGTCCCGCGCCACCTGGCCGGGCAATGCCCGTGCGGCCGCCACGCCATGCCAGGCCGCGTCGATCGCCAGCAGGACCAGCGCCAGTATTCCGATCGCGAGGCTGAGGCGGAATGCGGCCGTCTTCATCACAAGGCGGGACTCTATCACCAAGCCATTGCAGGTGAGGGAGGCGAAATGTCGTTTCAGTATCGCCTTCCACGGCGAAGTCGTGGCCTCGGCGAAGCTTGCTCGTCAAGAAGAAGGGCCCGCCCGGCGTGCATTGCCGGGCGGGCCCCTGCCTGCCTCCTTCCGCGACGAACCCTACCTGCTCAGGTCGAAGCGGTCCGCGTTCATGACCTTCGTCCAGGCCGCGACGAAGTCCTCGACGAACTTGCGCTTGTTGTCGTCCTGCGCGTAGACCTCGGCGTAGGCGCGAAGGATCGAGTTCGAGCCGAACACCAGGTCG
>VEPB01000573.1 GCA_012026715.1 Methylococcaceae bacterium
AGGTTCAGGTTCTGGCCGTTGATGCTGGTATTGGCAATGGTGGAGTCGGTGATCTTGGTGCCTTCGGCCATGGCGCCCATGGAAACGGCGACGAATCCGGCGAAAGCGATGCTCTTGATGACAGTCTTCATGGTAGGTGCTCCTCGTGATGTTTGGTTGGTGTGCGACCCGGCGGTTCGTGTTCCGCCCGTCGTCCACCCCTTCGGGATAGGAGCAGCGACCCAGGGTCCGGCTTCCCTTTTTGGCGGGTGAGGCCCTTCAGTCTACGTAGTTGTCCCGGCTCAAGCCGTGCCGGCGCATCTTATCGGTGAGGGTCTTGCGGGGCAGGTCCAGGGATTCCATGGTGGCTTTGAGGTTGCCCCGGTTGTGCGCCAATTCCCGTTCGATGAGGCAGCGCTCGAAGGCTGCGACCCGGGTTTCCAGCGAAGCCGGCCGGGCTCCCCCGACCGGCTCCAAGGAGCGGCACAATCCTGGTTCCATTCCCAGCACAAAACGTTCGGCGGCATGGCGCAATTCCCGCACGTTGCCGGGCCAGCGGTGATTCATCAGCTCCTGTAGCGTCTCCGGCAGCAGTTCCGGCGGATGGCAGCCAAAGGCGGCGGCGGCGGCGCAGGCGAAGTGCTGAAACAACAGCGGCACATCTTCCAGGCGCTCGCACAGGGATGGCAACACCAGGGTCACCACATTGAGCCGCCAGTACAAGTCTTCCCTGAATTGGCCCGAGGCAGCCAACCGGCCCAGGTCCACCTTGGTGGCCGCCACCACGCGGATGTCGACCGGTTCCTCCCGGTTCGATCCCAACGGCAGCACCGAGCGTTCCTGCAACACCCGCAACAGCTTGACCTGGAGGACAGGGGACATGCTCTCGATTTCGTCGAGAAACAGGGTTCCCTTGTCGGCATACTTGATGCGGCCGGTACGTGCCTTAACCGCCCCGGTGAACGCGCCCTGGCTGTGGCCGAACAACTCGCTTTCCACCAGGTTGTCGGGGAGGCCGCCGCAGTTCAGGGCCACGAACGGCCGATCGCGGCGATCGCTGAGGCGGTGCAGGGAGCGCGCCACCACTTCCTTGCCGGAACCGGTTTCGCCCTGGATCAAGACATCCACAGGGGTGGGGGCGAGCTTGGCCAGGGTCGCGCGCAATCGTTCCATGGCCGGGGAGTTGCCCAGCAGGCGCTCGGCGCCATCGTCGTGTTCCTCCATGCGGCTGCGCCGGGAACGGTTTTCCAGGACCATGTGGCGCCGTTCCAGGGCGCGTCGAGCGGTGCTGGCGAGGATTTCGTTAAGGAAGGGCTTCTCCAGGAAATCGTAAGCGCCGGCCTTGATGGCGTGGACGGCCATGGCAACGTCGCCATGGCCGGTGATCAGCACCACCGGTAGGTCTTCGTCCAGCCGTCGCACCGCCCGTAATAGTTCGAAGCCGTCCATGCCGGGCATCTTCACGTCGCTCACCAGAATGGCTTCCGGACAGTGCGGTAGCAAGGCCAGGGCGTCCTTGCCGCTGTCGACGTCACGCACGGCAAATCCTTCAAGCTCCAGGGTCTGCCTGGTAGCCAGGCGGACACCGCGGTCGTCTTCGGCCAGGATGATGGTTCCGTGTTGCTGCATGGCTAGTCTGCCGTCTTGAGGGTCAATATGAAAACCGCGCCACCTTCCGGGTGATTGCGGGCACAGAGTGAGCCGCCGAAATCGACGGCGATGCTGCGGGAAATGGGCAATCCCAGTCCCAGCCCTTTCCCTGCGGGCTTGAGGGAATAAAACGGCTCGAACACCTTTTCCAGCTCACTTTCGGCGATGCCCGGACCGGCGTCCCGGATGGCCAGCTCGGTCGACCCGTTCCGGGTGGCCACATCGAACGCGATGGCCGGGGTTGGGCTATCCCGCACCGCGTCGAGTGCATTGCTGATGAGGTTGACCAGGATCTGCTGGAGCCGCACCTGTTCCGCATAAACGCCCAAAGGTTCCGGGTTCGTCACGCCGTGCACGGCGATCTGCCCGTGCCGGATGGTTTCCGAGAAGAGCCGCAGGCTGCGTCCCAGCACATCGATCAGGTCCACCTTGGCGAGGGACTCGGAAGGGCGCCGGACAAACGCCTTGAGCTGGTCGGCGATGATCCGGAGGCGGTCGGCCTGGTCGATGATTTCCACCAGATTGGCATCGGCTTGGGGGGACTGGCCCAGTTCGATGAATCGGCGGCCATTGTCGGCGAAGGCGCGGATGGCGCTCAGCGGCTGGTTGATCTCGTGGGCCACGCCGGCCGCCATCTGACCGAGGGCAGCCAGCTTGGCCGCCTGCTCCAGTTCTGCGGTGCGGCTGCGCACCTGTCGTTCCAGTTCCGCGTTCCAACGCTGCTCCCGCTGAAGCCGGATGCGGGTGGCGCTGCGGCGCTGGATTAACAGGGTGAACAGCACCACCAGGCTGGCGCCGGCCAGCGCCGCGAGCATGGCGACGTTTTCGGTCCGGTAATGCTGGGACGTCAGGTCGGACAGCATCCACAGGGTCCAGTGGCTGTCCCCTAGGGGCTTGGACTGGGCCAGGTAGGATCTCGGCTTGGCCTCGGCATCGCGGATCGTCCACAGATCGCCGCTTCTGCCCAGGATCGGGACCGATGGCCGGCGGCTGTCGCCATACGGTTGCTGCTCGACCAGTTCCTGATGGATTTCCTCGGGCAACGGGTCGATGGACCAGAAGTGCCACTGGGGGACGTTGGCCAGGTAGACGACTCGCTGGCGGTCGGTGACCAGCAGGATTTCCGGGCTGAACTGCCAGGTTCGTTCCAGTTCCTCCGTAGACACCTTGACTTCCAGGATGCCCTTGCCGGCGCCCACCGGGTAGGCGATGAAGTAGGCGGGGCTTCGGCTAGCCGCGTCGACGGCAAAATAGCGCTTGATGCCCTCGGTCAGGGGCGCGGTGTAAAGATGGTGGGGGCCGGCGGGCTGGCCCAGGAAGGTGCCTGGCTGGTCGTAGTCGCTGCTGGCGACCACCACGCCGCTGGCGTCCATCAGGGAAAGGTTCAAGGCCCCGGTGGCGGTCGCCAATTGCTTGAACTTGGCGCCGAGGTGCCGGGACAGCGAGATGTTGCCGGGATCGGCCAGTAGATGGCCGACTTCCTTGTCGTGGCTCAGGGCGACCGGCAGTTCGCCGTGCTTGTCCATGGCGGCCTGAAAATTGACGGCGTAGAGATCGAGGCGCGCGGCGGTGGCACTGCGCAACTCCTCGGTCGCCCGGCGCTGGACCAATTGCAGCGTCAGCCAAGCCGACAGCGGAACGATCGCCAGGGCTGCTAGCGCCGCCTTTAGCCATAACTTGCGTGAATATGCGGGCAGGTCCATGAGCTCGCGGCCGGGCGGAAAGTCGCCCGGCTTCAGCCGGGCAGTGCGCGGAATTTCGCCTCTTCGGCCCAGCGGGCGTTAGTCGGATCAAACGCTTGGCGGCGGCATCGTTTTTGCGGAATTCCTCTCCGATCACTTTATTCCCGCCCGCCGTTCCGATCAAGAATCCGCAGGCGGCGGGCGAATGGGGGGTCCGGCAATCCTGCCGTCACCGGGCGCCGCCCTCCTCAGTGGGGGGGTGTCCGCCGCCTAGACCAGTCAACGGAGTATTGCGATGAATCAGATATTGGGGGGTTCGCTGAGTCGAGCGGCCGTCCTGGGGTTGCTGTGGTTGGCCCTGGGAACCGCAACGGCATCCGCAGCGTCAGGTCCGAACGGGGGGCAAAATCAAGTAACCTTCTGGGTAATCTTCGCCGAAAAACCGGATCTCAAGCCGGCCATGGCCATCGCCAACCGCCTCGCGCGTGGGCAGGCGGTGATCGGGCGGCTCAAGAACACCGCCGCGGTGAGTCAGGCCGCGGTCCGCAGCCTGCTAGCCTCGCGCGGTGTGTCGGTACGCAGTTTCTGGATTGCCAACACCCTCAGGGTGACCGGTGATCCGGCCCTGATGCAGGAATTGGCCGCACGGCCGGACGTGGCTCGGGTGATTCCCGACGGCAGTCTGCAGATTTCCCAGCCGACGCCGGGTCAAGCGCAACAGAAGGCGCAGGCCCTGGAATGGAACATCGCCCGGGTCAAGGCGGGCGAGGTCTGGTCCGGATTCGGCAGTACCGGCGAGGGTGTGGTGATCGCCAATGTGGACACGGGAGTCGAATACACCCATGCCACCCTGGTCGACAAGTACCGCGGCAACCTGGGGGGCGGTAGCTTCGACCACAACTACAACTGGTATGACCCGTCCAGCATTTGCGGCATTCCGTCCAACGTGCCTTGCGACAATGCCGGTCACGGCACCCACACCATGGGCACCATGGTGGGCGACGACGGTACCAACCAGATCGGCGTCGCGCCCGGCGCGCGCTGGATCGCCGCCAAAGGCTGCGAGGATTTCGGCTGTTCCTTCAGCGCGCTGCTGGCCTCGGGGGAGTGGATCCTGGCACCGACTGACCTTGCCGGCAACAATCCCGACCCGGGCAAGCGGCCGGATATCGTCAACAATTCCTGGGGCGGCGGCCCCGGCGATCCGTTCTATCAGGCGATCGTCGATGCCTGGGTCGCTGCCGGCATTTTTCCGGCATTCTCCAACGGAAACGCGGGGCCCTACTGCTCCAGCGCAGGCAGTCCCGGCGATTACGCCGCCAGTTACAGCGCCGGCGCTTCCGACATCAACGACAGCATCGCGGGGTTTTCCAGCCGGGGACCGTCGCTGTTCGATGGCGGAGTCAAGCCCGATATCGCCGCGCCGGGCGTGGATGTCCGCAGCGCCTTTCCGGGCAACGGCTTCTACGTCTGGAGCGGCACCTCCATGGCATCCCCTCATGTGGCGGGCACGGTGGCGCTCCTGTGGTCGTTGGCGCCGGCCTTGAAGGGCGACGTGGCGACCACCCGCGGAGTGCTGGATCAAAGCGCGATCAACGTGTTCGATGACAGCTGCGGCGGCATCAACGATCCGGTTTCCGGCACCTTCGACAACAATGTGTGGGGCGAGGGCCGGCTCGATGCCTTGGCGGCGGCGACCGTGGCGTTGCAGTATTCCGCACACGGTACCGTGGCCGGGGTAGTTCGCGACGCCGTATCGGCGACTCCGGTGGCCGGTGCCAAATTGCAATTCAGCGGTCCCGCCAATCGGACCATCATCAGCGATGCGGGAGGTGCCTACAGCGTCGTGCTGATTCCCGGCAGCTACGACTTGCGGGTCACTGCCTTCGGCTACCTGCCCGGAACCGTCTCGGCCATCGACGTCGCCGACGGCAGCAACCTGACCCGGGATGTGGCCCTGCAGCCTTCGCCCCGCTATGCGGTTTCCGGTACGGTGGTGGATGAGACCAACGCGCCGGTCGCCGGCGCCCAAGTGAGTTTGCTCGGCGTGCCCATCGCTCCTGTCACCACCGATGCCGCGGGTGCCTTCCGTTTCCCGGCGGTGCCCGAAGGCGAATATGACGCGCAGGTGGATGCCGGTGGCTGTTTCGACAAGCCGGTGCAGCATCTGATCGTTGCCGGCGCCGACCAGACCGTGCCGTTCAGCGCCAGCCATCGCAGCGACGGATTCGGCTACGGCTGCCGTTACACCGATTTCGGCTATATCGACGGGACCGATCTCTTGCCGATCTACGACGTCTGGAGTTCGGCGGCGGTGGCCCTGCCGTTCCCGTTCAATTTCTACGGCAACGACTACAGCACGGCCTACGTCTCCGCCAACGGCAGCATCAATTTTCTACTGGACTATCCGTGGGGATACAACTACCCGATCCCCGATCCCAACTGGCCCAATGCGGGGATTTACCCGTTCTGGGACGAGCTGTGGCTCGACCCGTCCCGGGCAGGGGTTTACACCCGTCTCGACGGCACGGCGCCAAACCGTCGCTTCGTCATCGAGTGGCGCAACCTGGATCTGAGGGCTGACTTTTATCAGGGTCAGCAAACCGGGCTCAAGTTCGAGGTGGTGCTGCAGGAAGACGGCAACATCTTCATGCAGTATGCAACGGCCAATACCGCCGACGGCGCGTTGGGGAATTCCGCCAGCGCCGGCATCGAGGATGAGACCGGCAGTTTCGGACTGCAGTACGCCTACAACCAGCCGGTGTTGCATCAGGGGCTGGCAGTGCTTTACCTGAAGCCACCCTTGGGCTGGGTTCAGGGGACGATCAGCGATGCCAATGACGGCCGGCCGCTGGCAGGCGCGTCGATCCGGGTATTGCAGAACGGCATGGATGTCCGCACGTCGGTCTCCGACCGGGATGGCCATTACCGGCTGATTCTTCGGCCCGGGGACTATCAGCTGCAAATCTCGGCGCCGAACTACGACGTGCGGATGGATACGGTGTCGGTCGCCAATGGCATGACCGAGACCCGCGACCATGCACTGGCCACCGGACTGGCTCAGGTCAGCCCGTCTTCCCTGGAGTTCGTGCTGCCCGCCGGGCAGAGCCGTTCCAGAACCCTGACCCTCGCCAACGCCGGCACCACCGAACTGGCCTGGCAGATCGCCGAAACCGGTGGGGCCAAGATCCAGGTTGACTCGTTCGCAGGCCTCCAGCGCAATCCGGCCTACGATCCCGATGCGCCGACCACCCGCGACTATTTCCTGGGCAGCGCGCCCAAGGGCTGGTCGCCGACGGCGCCGGGCAATGTACTGGCTAGCTGGCCCACCACCGGGGTGGAATGGGTCTATGGGGTTGGCTATACCGGCAGGGTCTGGCTTTCCGACATGACGGCGAACGGAATCTGCGGCGCCGATTGCAGCAACCGGGAGTTCGATGCCCAAGGCGCGGCCACCGGCCTAGCGTGGAACACGCCCTGGGCCGGAGAATGGGCGGCGGACATGGCCTACGACAGCACCCATGGCTTGGTGTGTCAGGTCAATGTCGGCGGCGACAACGGCATCCATTGCTGGAATCCGGCCAACGGCCAGCAGATGGCGGCCATTACCGGTGGCTTCCCCTGGACCGCCGTGTCCCAGCGTGGCTTGGCCTATCGGGCCGACGATGACAGCTTTTACGTGGGCGGCTGGAACAGTTGGCCGGGGGTGATTTACCACATCAAGGGGCTGTCCCATGCCGACAAGGGTGCCGTGATCGGCCAATGCTCGCCGCCCGACAACGCGACCTCGGGCTTGGGCTGGGATCCGGTCCAGCGAGTGTTGTGGCAGGCGACCAACAGCTGGAGCTCTTCCGTCTACCAGCTCAATCCGGACAGCTGTGGGGTGTTGGCGGTCTTGCCCCATCCCGATCCGGCGCCCTGGTACAACGGCGGCGGGCTGGAAGTCGACGCGGACGGCAATCTGTGGACGATCAGCCAGGGAAGTCACACCGCCTACCTGATCGAGAGCCTGGTGCCTCCCGCCCAGGACGTGAGTTGGTTGGCCGAGACTCCGGAAACCGGCGGCCTGGCGGTCGGCGCGAGCCGCATGATCACGGTGTCGGTCGATACCACCGGGCTCGCGCCCGGGGTCTACAGCAGCGCCCTGTATTTACAGAGCAACAGCGGAAGACGGCCACTGCTGCGGATACCGGTGAGCCTGGTGGTGTCGTCCTATATCCAGGCGGTTAACGCCGGCGGCAAGACCTTTACCGACCAGATCGGCGATCCTTGGGCGGCCGATCGGCTGTACGCCGCGGGCGGGTGGGGGCATTTGCTCAAGTCCACCAAGGCGGTCAGCACCCGCAGCGGCATTTCGGGCACCGTCGACGATGGGCTCTACCAGAGCGCCCGCAGCGGCGGCGACGAATACCGCTACGACAAGCTGCCGATGGGCATCTATCAGATTGACCTGAAGTTCGCGGAGATCGAGGGCAAGAAGCCCTTCAAGCGGCTGTACGACGTCATCGTGGAAGATGCCTTGCTGCTGCCGGCCCACGACATCGCCGCCGACGCGGGACTCAACGCCGCCGACGATCACCGCTTTTATGTGGCGGTGCTGGACGGCCAGCTGCGGGTCCGCTTCATTCCCCGCTCCGGTTTCGGACAGCCCTTGGTCAATGCCATCCGGGTCACCCATCGGCCCGATCGTTGATAACCCGTTAATGCGTGAAACATAATCCGTCCACTCGATGCGGCCGTGGCTAGCTGGCCACGGCCGCAGGGGCGTCCGGTCCGAGTCGTGTGGCTGCTCACCCTGCTCGCGCCGCTTGGAGCTCCGCGCACGGCCGGGACGCTGCCCAGCTTCGCCCGGCGGACCGGCGAGGCCTGCAAGACCTGCCATGTGCAGACCCGGGGCGCCAACCTGACGCCTGGGGGGCCGGAATTCAAGCTGAACGGTTAGGCGCGACGGCGATGTGTCCGGGCTGCCGCCCATCAGCGTTTCCTTGGTTGGCGCCATGGCCAGTCTGGCGAATCCGGATGCTTCCACCATCCGCTCCGCCAACCCTCCGTACAAGGCATCACACTATGTGAACGGCAGGCTGACGTTTTGAGCGGAACCGGGCGGGACAGGGCCGATCGGGCCGGGATGGCTTGTTTGGGTCGGCCCAGGACTCCGATCAGCTCACCTGCTGGTTGAGTCGCCTTCCATGGCGGCAGCGGCACGATTTCCCAGTCGGCGATCGAGTGAAACGGGTGATGGTGCGCCCCCGTCGGCGGGGATATGACGGAGACTCCGTGCCGGTCGGATTCGGACCGGCCGATGTAGCGCACTGTTGCAAAAGGGGATGGCCAGGCACGGCAGAATGCCGTAGCATAAAACGCGCGTTGCCCACGATGTTTCGTGCCGCGTGTCGTCCGCACCCTGAGCGGCGCATCGTCCGGATTGCCGATACCGGGATGCAGCGTAGACTCTCCCCGCTTTCATGCCGACCTTGCCCAGATTTTGTCGATTGTTCAATCTTCTGATCCTGGCAACCCTGTTGTCGGGATTGCCGCCGTTGTGTGCGGATGTGGTTCGGTCGGGCTCTGTGCCGACAGGGGACGTCGTGGCCGACGCAGAGGGCGGGCCAGTTCAAGACGTTGATTTCGGCGGGCCGATGGCTGCGTGCTTGCCGCCACGACTGCCGTGGCATGCCGCTTCGGCGTTACCGCCCTTCGGGGGACCGCGCATGTGTTTCAGCGTGTCGGATCCGCCGGCCACGCCGCCTCCCATCGCCGCCTGACCTTGTGCTCCTCCCAGAGGCGCTCCGTACCCGCCGTCCCGCCAACCCCGTTGTTCCGCCGAACCGTATTGGAACGGCTCAAGTGTCCGAGTTGATGATGTTTCGATTCCGCGCGCTGCGCCATGGCTCAATCTTCGCGGTGTTGCTGTTGGTGCTGACGGCGCCGGGCATGGCGCCGTTGCGCGCCGATCCCCTGACCTTGGAGCAAATTCTGGGACTGTTGGAAAACCACAGCCCGGCGGTGGCCGGGGGCAAGGCTCGGCGTGAAGCGGCCCAGGCCGCCCTGATCACCGCCCGAGCCTATCCCAACCCCGAATTGGAGGCGGGGGGTGGTTCCTCCACCGGCATCGGCCCAGGCGCTCTCAACGGCCCCAACGAACAGCTGTTCTTGTCGCAGCCGGTGGATCTGCCGTTCGTGCGCGCTGCCCGCCGCCAGGTGGCGGAAGCCGGCATTTTGTCGGCGGAGGAGGCCAACCGCGCCATCTGGCTCACGATCCGGGCGCAGTCCCGGCTGGCGTTTTACGAGATTCTCAGGCGGCAAGCTGAACTGGCCATCGCCGAAGACAACGAGCGGCTGCTGACGGAGATCCGCGATAAGGTTGCCCTCAAGGTCGAGGTGGGAGAGGCGCCGCGCTACGAAGCGGTCAAGGCCGAGGCGGAATTGCTCAATGCCCTCAAGCTGCGGGAAACCGCCACCATTCGGGTGGAAGACGCCAAGTCGGCGCTGCGGGCGCTGTATGGGCCGGCGTTGCCGCCGGATTTCGAGCTGCGAGGCGAATTGCCCGCCTTGAATGATCGGCTTCCGCCGCTGCAGTCGCTGCGTGACCAGGTATTGGCGAGCCAGCCAGCCATCGCCCAGACCCGCGCGGAAGTCAGCAAGGCCGAGGCCAAGCTGAAGCTAGAGCAGGATCTGCGTTATCCCCAGCCGATCCTCAAGGCCGGTGTGGAGCGGGATCCGGGGCTGGAACAATGGCGGGTCGGCCTTGCGGTGCCGCTGCCCCTGTGGAACCAGCGCCAGGGCCCAATCGGCGAGGCCCGCGCCGACCTGCGCCAGAGCGAGGCGGCGGCGGCGGCGCAGGAACTGACGGTGCTGAGGGAGCTGGAGTCGGCCTATAACCGTTTCCGGATCGCGCATCGGCAGGTGGAGACTTTTGAGGCCGGCTTGATGAAGCAGGCGGAATCTGCCTTGAAAGTGGCCGAGGCGGCTTACCGGCTCGGCGAGCGTGGCATCCTCGATTACCTCGACGCCCAGCGCACCTACCGTAGCGTTCGGAACGATTTCCTCAACGCCCGTTTCGATCGCCAGGCCGCCTGGATCGATCTGCAACGGCTGACGGCCTCGGATTTTTCCGGTCATCCCCTATGAGTACCTATTCCTTGAAATTGACGCCGTTGTTCGCAGCGGCCGCATTCTTCCTCGTGGCTGCCCGTCCGGCATCGGCCGAAGCGCCGCGCACGGTGGAGGCCACCTCTGCCTTGGCCGGCCTGGTCAAAGTGGTTACCGTGGCGGAAGACGAACTGCGCGATTCCTTGCGGTTGCCGGCCCGGGTCGAACTGGATCAGCAGCGGGTGGCGCGCATCGGCGCCACGGTCACCGGTCGCATCGTCGAAGTTCACGCCTACCTGGGGCAACGGGTTCATAAAGGTGAGGTGCTGGCGCTGCTCAACAGCACCGAACTGGGTCTGGCCCAATCGGCTTATCTCAAGGCCAGTTCCCAGGTGAATCTGCGCCGGTTGGCGGTGCAGCGGGCGCAGCGATTGTTGCAGAGCGACGTGATCGCCGCGGCCGAGGTGCAGGAGCGGGAAGGCGCCCTGACCGAGGCGGAAGTCGATCTGCAAGCGGCGGAAGACCAGTTGCGGGTGATGGGGATGACCGAGCCGGATTTGAAACGGTTGGCGCGAGACCGCAAGATCCACTCGTTCTCCCCGGTGAGCGCCAGCCTCGACGGCGTGGTGATCGAGCGCCAAGTCAACCTGGGCCAAGTGGTGCAGCCTTCCGATGCGCTCTACACCGTGGCCGATCTGTCGCGGGTGTGGCTGGTGGCGGAAGTGCCCGAGCAGCAAGCTCAATGGGCCCATACCGGCGACGAGGCGGAGGCCGAGATTCCCGCCCTTCCGGGTCAAAACGTCCGCGGCGTGCTGATCTATGTGGCGGATCTGGTGGATCCCGAGACCCGTACCGTGACCGTCCGGATGGACGTGCCCAACCCGCTGCACGCGCTCAAGCCGCAGATGCTGGCCACCCTTCTAATCCGCAAGCAAGGCCGGCGCAGCCTGGTGTTGCCGGATACCGCGGTGATCCGGGAGGACGACCGGGACCACGTGTTCGTGGAAATCAGCCCGCGCCGCTTTGAGTTGCGTGCGGTGCGGCTGGGCGAGGGGGAGGGCGGCCTACGACCGATCCTCGATGGAGTCCAGTCCGGCGAGCGGGTGGTGGTGGAGGGCGCCTTTCACCTGAACAACGAAAGGCTGCGCAAGGAACTGGAGTAGGCCATGGTGGAGAGCCTGATCCGCGGCGCGCTGCAGCAGCGCATCGTTGTTCTGGTGCTGGCGCTGGGACTAGCGGCGTTCGGTGCGCGGGCCCTGCAGCATCTGTCGGTGGATGCCTTCCCCGATGTCACCAACGTCCAGGTGCAGGTCGCCACCGAGGCGGCCGGTCGGTCGCCGGACGAGGTGGAACGGCTGGTCACGGTGCCGCTGGAAATTGCCATGACCGGCTTGCCGGGGTTGACCGAGATGCGCTCCCTCAACAAGAACGGCCTGTCCATCATCACCCTGGTGTTCACCGACGACACCGACGTCTATTTCGCCCGGCAACTGGTGATGGAGCGGTTGCTGGAAGTTCAGCAGCGCATGCCGGAGGGCGTGACGCCCATCCTGGGGCCGGTATCGACCGGCTTGGGGGAAGTCTATCAATACACCCTGGATCGGGACGATGACGGTGAGCGGGAACTGAGCCCCGACGAATTGCAGCAGCGCCGGGAGGTTCAGGACTGGGTGGTGCGGCCGCTGTTGCGCGGCATCGCGGGCGTTGCGGAAATCAATTCCCAGGGCGGCTACATCAAGCAATACCAGGTGCTGGTCAACCCCGACCGGCTCCACCATTACGGGGTTTCGCTGCAGGATGTGTTCCATGCTCTGGCCCGCAACAACGCCAACAGCGGCGGCGGGGTGCTGCCGCACCACCAAGAGCAGTATCTGATCCGCGGCGTGGGGCTCATCCGCAACCTTGAGGATATCGGCAACATCGTGTTGAAGGAGCAGGGCGCGATTCCCATCCACATCCACGATGTCGCCCAGGTGCAGATCGGCCATGAGGTGCGGGTGGGGGCGGTCATCAAGAACGGCTACACCGAGGCGGTGGGCGGTATCGTGATGATGCTTCGGGGCGGCAACGCCAAGGAGGTAGTGGGACGGATCAAGGCGCGGGTGGCGGAGATCAATGCCAAGGGAATGCTGCCGGACGGGCTCAAGATCGTGCCGTACTACGACCGCAGCGAACTGGTGGACGCCGCGCTCCATACCGTCACCAAGGTACTGATCGAAGGCATCGTGCTGGTGATCGTGGTGCTGTTCCTGTTCCTGGGGGATGTCCGATCCAGCCTGATCGTGGTGGGGACCCTGGTGGTTACCCCGCTGGTGACCTTCATCGTCATGAACTATCTGGGCATTTCCGCCAACCTGATGTCCCTGGGCGGGCTCGCCATCGCCATCGGCCTGATGGTGGACGGCTCGGTGGTGGTGGTGGAGAACGCCTTCCGCTTGTTGGGGGAGCGCAAGGGCAGGGCCACCAGCCGGTTGCGGGTGGTGTCGTCGGCGGCCGAGGAAGTCGCCACGCCGGTGCTGTTCGGGGTCGGCATCATCATCCTGGTGTTCCTGCCGCTGATGACCCTGCAGGGCATGGAGGGCAAGATGTTCGCGCCCTTGGCTTATACCATCGCCATCGCCCTGCTAATTTCGCTGCTGGTGTCACTGACCCTGTCGCCGGTGTTGTGTTCCTACCTGCTGGTAGGGCACGACGGCGAACACGATACCCGCTTGATCGCCTCCATCAAGAAGCCCTATCTCAACTTGCTGGATTGGGCCATGCGGCACAGCCGCGCCGTCGTGGCCGGGTCGGTGGCGCTGTTTGTCGTCGCCCTGGCGTTGCTGCCGCTGCTCGGCACCTCCTTCATCCCGGAAATGAAGGAGGGTTCCATCGTCCCGGCGATCACACGGGCACCCAATATTTCCCTGGGGGAAGGCATCGCGATGGAAATGCAGGCAATGAAGCTGGTCATGGAAATCCCCGGGGTACGCATGGTGGCCACCAACATCGGCCGCGGCGAGAGTCCCGCCGATCCCCAGGGTCAGAACGCCTCCACCCCCATCGTTACCCTGAAACCCGGCGAGGAGTGGCCCGAGGGCTGGACCCAGGACACCATTGCCGACGCCATGCGCGACAAGCTGGCGGCGAGCCTGCCCGGCATTCAGCTGGTAATGGCACAGCCCATCTCCGACCGGGTCGACGAGATGGTGACCGGGGTGCGCTCCGACGTGGCGGTCAAGGTGTTCGGCGACGACCTGGAAGCGCTCAAGCGCACCGCCAACGAGATCGCCAAGGTGGCCGCCGGGGTGGCGGGTGCCCAAGATATCCGGGTGGAGCGGCTGACTGGCCAGCAATACCTCAACATCACCGTCGACCGCGATGCCATCGCCCGCCATGGCCTCAACGCCTCCGACATCCACGACGTGATCGAGACCGCCATCGGCGGCAAGACCGCCACCGAAATCTACCAGGGCGAGCGGCGTTTCTCTGCCGCGGTGCGTCTGCCGGAGCCATTCCGCAACAATCAGGAAGCCATCGACGCCCTGCTGCTGCCCTCGCCCAACGGCGCCCGGGTGCCCCTGGGCGACGTGGCCGACATCAGCCTCAACGACGGACCCGCCCAGATCAGCCGGGAGATGGCCAAGCGCCGCATCGTGGTGGGGGGCAACGTGCGCGACCGCGACCTCGGCGGTTTCGTGGCCGACTTGCAGCAGGCGGTGGCCGACAAGGTGAAACTGCCGGAGAGCTATTACCTGGAGTGGGGCGGCCAGTTCCAGAACATGGAGCGCGCCATGGGCCACCTCAAGATCATCATTCCGGTGACGGTCGGCGCCATCTATTTCCTGCTGTTCATGCTGTTCAACTCGCTGCGCTATGCGGCCCTGATCATCCTGGTGCTGCCCTTCGCTTCCATCGGTGGGGTGGTGGCGCTGTTCGCCACCGGCGAATATCTTTCGGTGCCGGCCTCGGTGGGTTTCATCGCCTTGTGGGGGATCGCGGTGCTCAACGGGGTGGTGCTGGTGTCTTATATCCGCAGCCTCCGGGACAGTGGCCTGGGCCGCACCGAAGCCATCAGCCGGGGCTGCGAGCAACGCTTCCGTCCGGTGATGATGACCGCCACGGTGGCTCTGCTGGGTCTGGTGCCGTTCCTTTTCGCCACCGGTCCCGGCTCGGAGGTGCAGAGGCCTCTGGCCATCGTGGTGATCGGCGGCCTGATGACCTCCACTTTGCTGACCCTGGTGGTACTGCCCTCGTTGTACGGCTGGTTTGAGGAACGGCGAGCCCACTGAACCGCCGGAGCGGCGAACTGTGGGCTGAACGGTGCCCTCTGGAGCGAGTCTTGACGCGCCGTTGACGCTTCGAATCAGAGCCCGCGGCGATCGTGTCTTGATCAACAGGCTTTTTGTGGCCGAAATTCAGGCACAAAAAAACCGACCAGATGTCGG
>VEPB01000433.1 GCA_012026715.1 Methylococcaceae bacterium
ACAGCCAGGCGGCGGTCGATGTGGAGACGATGCTGATCGTCGCCACCACGGTCAGCCAGCGGACCAACGACAAGCAGCAGGTCGAACCCATGCTGGCCGAGATCGAGAAACGACCGGAAGGCTTGGGCAGGGCCGAAACCCTTGCTGGCCGACACCGGCTACTTCAGCGCCGACAACGGCGAGGCCTGCTGCGGACAGAAGATCGAACCCCTCATCGCCATGGGCCGCGACAGCCACCCTGTCCCGTTGGCGGAACGGCTGGCGCCGGATGCCCCGGAGCCGGAAACCGCCAATCCGGTGGCGAAGATGGCCTGTAAGCTGAAAACCAAGGCGGGAAAAGCCCGCTAGGCCAAACGGAGGTCCACGGTGGAGCCGGTCTTCGGCGAGTGGAAGCTGGTCACCCTGGCGTTCAATCTGAAGCGGATGCACGTGCTGGCGGCGGCATGACAATGCAATAAAAACCGATGGTTAACCAAAAACAAAGCCGCCACGGGAAAAACGAGACATTCCTTGCCCGCAAGGATCGACGCGAAACATTTAGATCAAGCAAACAACTTAATCCAATAGCCGCGTTGACATTCGGTTGACGCAGAAAAACAAACGCCTTGCAAAGACTTGCAAGGCGTTGATTGTATTGGCTGGGGGACTAGGATTCGAACCTAGGTTGACGGAGTCAGAGTCCGTAGTCCTGCCGCTAGACGATCCCCCAATGGCAGCCCGGCAGATAAACAACCAGGCTCCGGATTTAACGCTTGGAGTACTGCGGGCGTCTTCTCGCCTTGTGCAGGCCGACCTTCTTACGTTCGACTTCGCGAGCGTCGCGAGTCACGTATCCGGCCTTGCGGAGCGGCGACCGAAGATTCTCGTCATATTCGATCAGAGCCCGGGTAATGCCGTGACGAATGGCACCGGCCTGTCCAGAGGGACCACCACCGCCCACCATGACCACGATATCCACTTTTTCGCCGATTTCCAGAAGTTCCAGCGGCTGGCGGACGATCATCCGGTCGGTCTTGCGGCCGAAGTATTCGTCGAGCGAACGGCTGTTGATGACAATTTGTCCAGTTCCGGTCTTTGCGTAGACCCGAGCCACCGCACTCTTGCGACGACCGGTCCCGTAGTATTGCGATTGTGCCATGGTTGACCTGATGTATATCTTAGATTTCCAGCAACTTCGGCTGCTGGGCCTGGTGGTTGTGCGTGCCGCCGGTGTAGATTTTGAGTTTCTTGAACATGGCCCGGCCCAGAGGATTCTTGGGCAGCATGCCTTTCACGGCGATCTGGATGATCCGTTCGGCATGAGTCTGGCGCATTTTTCCCAACGGGGTGGCCTTCATGTTCCCGATATATCCGGTATGCTGGTAATAAACCTTGTCCTGCTCCTTCTTGCCGGTGACGTGGACCTTTTCAGCGTTGACCACGATGATGTAGTCGCCGGTGTCGCCGTGCGGCGTGTATTCTGCTTTGTGCTTGCCACGCAGGCGCCGCGCGATCTCGGTGGCGAGCCGGCCCAACGTCTTGCCGTCAGCGTCGATGAGGTACCAATCCCGCGTCACTTCGGCCGGCTTTGCGCTGAAAGTCTTCATACTGCTATCCACTCCAAACGAGTACAGTCTTTTTGGAAAGCGGCGAATCATACCGGAGCACATCGCCATTGTCCAACTGCGCTGGGTGCAGATCAGCCGCAATAGGCTTCCAACAACTTCAGGCAGGCCTCGATAGCAGCCGCGTGCGCGATTTCGTAGCCGTGGGTGTTGTCGGTGGGGAACCCCAAGCAGGCAGCCTTCGGCACCGTTCCGTTTTTCATCACAATGGAGGCGTCGCTGCCGAAACCGCTCAAAACCACGTGCTGGACATCCATCCCGACGCTTTCTGCGACGGCAGCCAATCGCCGATTCAGCCCCTCGTCATACAAGCCGTAGCCATCTTGAGAGACCAGCACCGGCCATTGATCTTGCACCACGGGATATTCCACCGATTTTGGGCAAATCTCCAGGGCGATCAGTTCATCGACTTGGCTCTGGCGGGTGAAATACATGACACCGATCGCCCCCACCTCCTCCTTGGCGGTAAATACCAGTTGCACGTCGACGGCGGGCTTGCGCAGTCTTTCCGCCAGCAACAGCAGGATCGCGACGGATGCCTTGTTGTCCAGGGTATAGCTGGCGATGTAGTTCCCCAGCCGAAACGGGGCCTTGCGATGTTTGCCGACCACCATACGGGTTCCGGGCCGAACCCCGGCCTGCACGAGTTCAGTCTCGGTCATCTTGGTTTCGATCCAGGCATTTTCCCACTTCAACGCCTTTTCGTCCTGATGGCATTTCTGCGGCGATTCATGGGAAACGTGACGGGAACCGAAGCTGAGAATGCCGGAAACGACGGCGGCATCGCCCAGCAAATCGACCACGCCCTCTCCGTAAACCCAGGGAAAAGCTCCACCCAGTTTTCCGACTTCCACTCTGCCCGCCTTGCCGGTCCTTTTCACGATCGCGGCGATTTCGTCCTTGTGGGCGGTAATGGCAATGGAGCGCCCGCGGTGCCGGCCCGGAACGGCGGCTTTGATGTTACCGGCGGCGTCCTGGCGAGCCTCGACGGCCGTCCGAGCGAGGGCGGCAAGGATGTATTCGTCAACCTCGGCTTCGGCTCCGCTGGGCGAATGGCATAAGACCAGGTCCGAGATGAGCGCAAACAGTCGATCGCTAATGGATTCGGGCAATTGATCGCTCCTTCCGGTGATACCTTGAGAAGCGCTGAATAAATCCATCCCGGATATCTCAGCGTCCGTCACCGGAAAACGCAGTTTGCCAGTGAGCCACAAAATCAGAGGCTTACAACCTCCGACTTGTTCGGTGCGTCCCTGCGCCCTGGGAGCCGCCGAATAAGTCGGCCGCTCCTGCGAAATCCCGGCATCGGCCGCAACTTGAGACCGCCGCCGGTGTTACACTGCAACTGGTTGTGCACGGGGCGGCCACGGCCCCAACCGAAACCCCCGACCGATAGAGCCGACAATGCCAAGAACATCCGCCTATCAGATCGTCGCAGGACTGTGTCTGTGCCTGCTCGCAGGTTCCCTCGCCGCGGTTCCGACGCAGTCCACCGTGCGCTACGCCGGCAAGGTTTTCGAGTACCGCATTACACCAACCGGTGAAAACTATACCTTCGAATTCAATGAAAACCCCGGAACCGTGGATGACCGACTCAAGGTCGTGGCGCAGATATTTGACACAATCTACGACGACTCATCCATTCCCGCCAGGCACCATTACTTTTTTATGAAAGAGGGCGCCAAGTGCTTTGTGTATGAAGCCAACCTTTATACCTATCACGCCTGT
Organism: Methylococcaceae bacterium; assembly: GCA_012026715.1. GTDB lineage: Bacteria > Pseudomonadota > Gammaproteobacteria > Methylococcales > Methylococcaceae > VEPB01. Next base: position 3,333 of record VEPB01000433.1, read on the forward strand.
TTTCTCCCCAATGAATACACACAGGCTGCCCGCGACAGATTCTGGGGATTCGTGACCCAAATGCCCAACGGCTGGTGGCTGGTCAGCCGCAACGTCATCCCGGCACTGCTGGTGTTGGGCACCAGTTTGTATTACCTGTTCAAGAAACAGTAAAAAAGCAAACCCACCGTTAGGTGGGTTTGTCGGGTTCATGGCTGGGTCTGATTCGGTCCGTTGCGAACCAGCGAATCACTGCGTCGAGCCGGCATCTCCGAGCTTTGCGGTGAGGCGCAGCCTGGTCAGATCAAAATCTCCGGCATCGCCCTTGTGCTTGGTGGTCGTTCTGGTCTTGCATTTCATCGTGACCGGCAAATCGATAGGTTCCCCATCGCCCAGAGCCAGCGAAATGCTTTCGGCTACCTTGCCCGTCTGACCACAATCGTCGGCAAGCAGGGACTCGCCATATTCGTTGTTTTCATCGCTCAAGGTTAGCCCCTTGATCCGGAATGCAATCCCGCCATTCGGAGTTCCCACAAACTTGACCGTCTCAACTCTGACGGTCTTAGTGTTTGTGCCATCTGCATCAAGCGATTTCTCCGCCTCGGTCACCCACTCAGACTTCACTTCCGAAGCGGTCAACTGAAAGTCGGAGCCCTCAGAAACCTCCCCATCGAATTGATAGGGCCCAACCCCCAACGATAGGGAAAACACCTGATCGGCTTCAGCCGTTTGCAGCAAGGAGGCGAAGTCGATGCCGTTACTTTCCAGGGTCGCGGCCGACACTTTCAAAGTCAATTCGTACTTGCCGGAGGTGGCCACCACACAGGTTCTCGCCTCGATATCCCGATCATATTTGCATTTGAGCTTGTCATTACGGGTTTCAAGAACGCGGAGCGAATCGGCCTGCACCGGGGCGCTCGTCAAGCCCGCCAGCCCCGACAGCACCAAGGCAGCACAATATCGGCCCCAGGGATTTGCGACAGTCTTTGTTTTCATGGCCTTCCTCGGGTTTATTACGAATACAATGCCGGAAGTCTAGGAGATCCGTTCGTGCAATATGTGATGGCGTTATCACCTTGGTGAACGCCCTCCACCGCGACCGGAACGGACCCTTGGCTTGACCTGCTGAGTGCGGAACCGGTGTACACGCTCGGAAACCCGGGCGCCCTCAGGAGCCCCGCCGGTACCGCCGGGCTGATAAGTGGGCACCAGATGGTGTTTGCCGTTGCCGATCAGGTCGGCGCGGCCCATGCGTTTGAGAGCGTCCCGCAGCAGCGGCCAGTTGTCGGGATCGTGGTAACGTAGAAAGGCCTTGTGCAGCCGCCGCTGCTTCACTCCTCTGGGGACAAAAACAGGCTCGCTGGTTCTGGTCACCCGCCGCAAAGGATTGCGGCCGCTGTGGTACATGGCGGTCGCAGTGGCCATAGGCGAGGGGAGGAAGGCCTGCACCTGGTCGGCCCGAAAACCGTTACGCTTGAGCCACAGCGCCAGATTCAGCATGTCCTCGTCGCTGGTGCCGGGATGGGCGGCTATGAAGTACGGGATCAGGTACTGTTCCTTGCCCGCCTCCTTCGAATACCGGTCGAACATCGCCTTGAAGCGGTCATAGGTCCCTATTCCCGGCTTCATCATTTTCGACAACGGCCCTTGCTCGGTATGCTCGGGGGCGATCTTCAAATATCCCCCGACGTGGTATGTCACCAGTTCCTTCACGTATTCCGGCGACAGCACCGCCAGGTCATAGCGCAGTCCTGATCCGATAAGAATCTTTTTGATACCCGGCAGGGCCCGCGCTCGCCGGTAAAGCTTGATCAGCGGACCATGGTCGGTGTTCAGATTCTTACAAATCCCCGGATAGACGCAGGACGGCCTTCGGCAACTCGCCTCGACCTCCGGGCTGGTACAGGCGAGCCGGTACATATTGGCAGTGGGCCCGCCCAAGTCCGAGATCACGCCGGTGAAAGCCGGCGAGGTATCCCGGATCGCCTCCATCTCTTGGATGATCGAGTCCTCCGATCGGCTCTGGATGATGCGCCCCTCGTGCTCGGTGATGGAGCAGAAGGTACAACCGCCGAAACAGCCCCGCATGATCGTCACGGAGTGCTGGATCATCTCGAAGGCCGGTATCTTGGCTCCGTCGTAGCTGGCGTGAGGCAGGCGGCTGTATGGCAACCCGTAAACACCGTCCATCTCCTTGGTGGTCAGCGGCACCGGCGGGGGATTGAGCCAGACCTCCCAATCGCCATGCCGCTGCACCAAGGCTCGGGCATTGCCGGGATTGGTTTCCTGATGCAGAACCCGGGAGGCGTGGGCATAGAGTACGGGATCATTCCTCAGGGATTCGTAAGCCGGCAACCGGATCACGGTCCGCTCTGGATCGGTGCGGGCGGTGATCCGGCGCAAGTGAACGATCGCATGGCCGGCTTCCGACGCTGAATCCCGCCGACAGGCGGTCTCCGGTGTTTCCCGGTAAGGATCGGTCGGCGGCGGGACGGTGGATCCGGGTTCATCCACGGTCGTCGAATCCAGTAGGGTCCAGCCTCCGGGAACCTGCTTCCTCAGGAGCGCGGTTCCGCGCACGTCGACCAAAGCAGCAACCGGCTCTCCCGCGGCAAGCCGATGGGCTATCTCCACCACCTGGCGCTCGCCATTGCCGAACACCAGCAAGTCCGCCTTGGCATCGACCAGCACTGAGCGACGCACCTTGTCGGACCAGTAGTCGTAATGGGCCACCCGGCGCAGGCTGGCCTCTATGCCGCCCAAGATGACGGGCACATCGCGGTAGGCCTCTCGGCAGCGCTGCGAATACACCAGAACGCAGCGGTCGGGCCGGCGGTCTGCCGCCCCATCGGGCGTATAGGCGTCATTGGAACGGATGCGCCGGTCGGAGGTGTAGCGGTTAACCATGGAATCCATGTTGCCTCCGGTCACGCCGAAGAACAGGTTGGGCTTGCCCAGGCTGCTGAAATCTCCGGCATCGCGCCAATCGGGCTGCGCGATGATCCCCACGCGAAAGCCCTGCGCCTCCAGCAACCGACCAATCAGCGCCATGCCAAAACTGGGATGATCGACGTAGGCATCCCCGGTCACCAAGACCACATCGCAACTATCCCAACCCAGCGCGTCCATTTCTGCGCGCGAAACAGGCAACTGCGGAGCCGTCCCGAAGCGTTTCGCCCAGAACTTGCGGTAAGAAAATAGGTCGACTGAAACAGGCATGAGGCAATCCAGAACGGCGCATTATCTTACGGCCTGTTGCGGCAATCGTCGCGCAATATATTTCCGCCAGGACAACCTCTACCGGTCACGACATCGGCCGCATCCAGCGCAACGCAATTGGCCTAAGGTGACGTTAGCCAAAGAGCGTGCCGCCTATTGCGCAACCGCTCGGAGGAATACCAAGATGCCCCGTCTTCAACCGTCCACGGCAAGTACTTCAGCTAAGTCGTCAAAGATGCAGATGAACAACGTAGCACGACCAGCAGGTCTCGCCGACAATCTCTCAAAGCGGAATACCTTCGGGCATGGATACGCCATTTGACACACCTACCCATCAACGATTGACCAGCCGCGCCGTGTCATAAGCCGCAACACCGAAAGCCGCGCCAGGGCTGGCCCTGAAGCGACAATTTGCCACATCCACCAGCGGGGCATCGACTGTTAAACTGAGCGCGTTGGTCGAGGTTACTGAATTAGGCCGTTGCCCGACCAGAATTGTGTGCGATCTGTTTTCCTCTCCTTTGGCCCGAGCTACCCCTCGGGCCTTTTTTCATTCATCCGCGGCTGTCGAAAACAGACTATTAACTTGCCGCCGTCGCGCGACAATTTGCCACATTCAAAACTCGGATTCTGGTTGCTAGTATTACCCTCAACTTATTTCGGACAACCTCCTGATTTAAGTGATTGACGCACGAGTAGTGTGTTCATTTCCTCCTCTCTTATATTCTGAATGCAGGGCCTCTCTAGAGCCCCTGCATTTTTTTATGGGACAAGAGCCCCAGCGCCATCGTTTCGGTACAAGGGAACTCTTTACCTTGTAAACAAGGTACTGGAGGCCCGGGCCCGCGGCGCCAGCGGTCGACAACTGAGGCCAACGTGCCCTACGATGCACGCGACTCCGCGCATCGTCGTTCCTTCAGCTGCCCTCATCGTTATGAAGTTCGCCAGTTCCGCGCCCTCCCCTGACTCTATCGTCCGGGTCACGGCACCAGCCCGCCTGCACATGGGCTTCATCGATATGGGGGGCAGTCTGGGCCGCCGTTTTGGCAGCATTGGCGTCGGCATCAACGAGATTTCGACCCGGCTTCGTTTGTCCGCAGCAACTGAGTGGTCAGCATCGGGACCGGATGCCGAGCGCGCGCTGCGGGCGGCACATCGATTTGCGGAAACCACGGAAATCCATCGACCAGCGTCGATCACGATCGAGGAAGCGATTCCCGGCCACGCCGGACTCGGTTCCGGAACCCAATTGGCACTGGCAATCGGCGCAGGTTTATCGCGTCTTCACGGGATAGACGCGACGATCGCCGGAATCGCGGCCGCAGTGGATCGCGGAGCCCGTTCCGGAATCGGTATCGCGGTTTTCGAATCCGGCGGTTTGATCGTGGACGGAGGCCGGGGTCCCACGACCATCACGCCGCCGGTTATTTCGCGCATCGAATTCCCGAATGACTGGCGGTTCATACTGGTTCTCGACCGCTCCGGCCAGGGTTTGCACGGCAAGGGCGAAGTTTCCGCATTCAAGGCCCTACCACCCTTTCCCATAGCCGAGACGGCTCGTCTGTGCCATCTGCTCTTGATGCAGGGGTTGCCGGCTCTTGCAGAACGGGACATCCGCAGTTTTGGCGATGTCATCACTCAACTTCAAAACGCCGTGGGGGATCATTTCGCCCCCGTCCAAGGAGGCCGCTTTAGCAGCCCCATGGTTGCTGCGGCAATGGAGCGACTACGAGACCTCGGCGCGGTGGGGATCGGCCAGAGTTCGTGGGGGCCGACAGGGTTTTGCCTGGTGGAAAACCAATCCATCGCCAATCAGTTCATCGACGCGTTGAAAATTCAATTTCCCGCGCTGAACCTGCTGTCCGCCACGGCCCGCAATCGTGGCGCGACCGTTTCCGGCGCGTCTGTCAGCGCTACCGCCGATCAGTCAGCCCGGATGAATCCCCGCTGACTCGCTCTCGCGTGCCACCGTCCCCACCGTTACTGATCGTTGCGCGATCCGGCCGCATGTTGGCCGAATCGGCCGCGCGCGGCGGCATCAAGGCCTGCGTGGTGGATGTGTTCGGCGACGAGGATACCCGCGCCTGCGCCGCGCAGACCGTCACCGTTTCCCGCCTGACGGAAGACGAGATTGTTACCGCCGCAAAACGTTCGGGGTGCCAACCTGGGGCAAGTCCCTTGATCTACGGTAGCGGGATCGACTCCCAACCTAACCTGGTTGCCCGGCTGGCGCACCACTTCCCGCTGGCCGGCAACACGCCAGAAACCGTGCCCGCCGCCAACGACCCCGGCCGATTTTTCCCGCTGCTGGAACGACTGCGGATTCCATACCCCGAGACCCGGCTCGAGCGCCCCACCGGTCCCGGCCCGTGGCTCACCAAGTCCGCTTGCGGGGAGGGCGGCAACGGTGTAGCCTTCTGCGCCAATTTTGGGCGTGACGTCCCCGGCATTTATTTTCAACGGTGGCTGCCGGGAACCACATGTTCGCTACTTTTTCTTGCTGCCCGCGGGGCGATCGTCCCGATCGGATTCAATACGTTGTGGCACGATCACCGTGCGCCGAGGCCGTTCCTGTTTGCTGGCGCGGTGAACCGATCGCCGATCAATGATGCGCAACAAACCGAGATGATCGAGATCGCAACCCGGCTGGCGTCATCACTGGATTTACGGGGAATCAACAGCCTGGACTTTATCGCGGATCAGGAGAGGGTTTGGCTGCTGGAGCTGAACCCGCGTCCCAGCGCGACCCAGCAATTGTACGAAGCCGATTGGTATGGCGGGCTGGTGCGCCACCATATCGACGCCTGCGTCGACGGCAGCCTGCCCAAGCCATACCAAGGCACAACGCCGATGCGCGGCTTTCGGACGATCTTCGCGCCGGTCGCCGTACGAGTCCCCCTGCGAAACCTCTGGCCGCCGAATTGCTCAGACCGACCCGCCGGGGGCACGTTGATCGGACGCGGGACCCCGGTGTGCACGGTCCATGCGCAAGCCGATGCGCTTGCTGGAATCCGGACTCAATTGGACCGTTTGAAAACGGCAGTGCTCAACGGACTCGAGCCGATCCCAGATTCAGCCCACAACCCCGGATCAACCACCCGACAGTAAGGAGTCGCCACGCTCATGTCCAAATTGCTCAGCGTCAACGGGCATGCCTTGCCCATCGTCAAGCACCTCATCACCAATGCCGAACGGTTGCGACTGAAGATCAGCAAGCACAGCAACGGCGCCACCTTGATCGACGCCGGCATCGAATGCCTCGGCAGTCTGGAGGCGGGGCGCTTGATCGGCGAAGTCTGCATGGGTGGCCTCGGCAAAGTATCGCTCACCCAGTCCTGCCAGTTCGCCCGCTGGCCGACCATGGTCCACGTGCATTCCACCAACCCCGTCATCGCCTGCCTCGGCAGCCAGTACGCCGGCTGGAGCCTGTCCCATGGCGAGGGCAAATCGGCCTTCTACGCCCTCGGCTCGGGGCCGGCACGGGCGCTGGCCACCAAGGTCAAGGACGGCGAGGTCCTACCGGTGGAGGAGTTGTTCAAGGAACTGAATTATCGCGACGTCTGCAGCGAAACCGCGATCATCATGGAGGTGGACAAGATTCCACCGGTCGAAGTGATCGACAAGGTCGCCAAAGCCTGCAGCCTGGACCCATCGGCGGTCAACGTCATCCTGACACCCACCAGCAGTTTGGCCGGCGCCATGCAGGTGGTCTCGCGGGTGCTTGAGGTTGCGTTGCACAAAGCCCATTCCCTCCACTTTCCGTTGGATTGCATCATCGACGGGACGGCTTCCGCTCCGCTCTGCCCGCCCCACCCCAACTTCGTGGAGGCCATGGGCCGCACCAATGACGCCATCCTGTTCGGCGGCACCGTGCACTTGTTCGTCAAGGGGCCGGACGAAGCGGCCGCCAATCTGGCCAACGAATTGCCCAGTTCCACTTCGCGCGACTACGGCAAACCCTTTGCGCAGGTGTTCAAGGAATACAAGTACGATTTCTTCAAGGTGGACGCCATGCTGTTCAGCCCCGCCAAGGTCATCGTGACCGCGGTGGACTCCGGCCGCAGCTTCCATACCGGCCAGTTGGACGAGGATCTCCTGAACCGCTCCTTTGGCGGCGAATAAGTGCGCCGCATCGCCATCGTCACCGACGATCCGGGCTGGCACGGCGCGCGCCTGAAGCGCGCCTTTGCCGCTCGCGGATTCGAGTCGGCTTACGTTTCCCTCACCGGCTGCAGCATCGAACTCGAGCACGCCGAATCACCCATTGATATTCCAGGCTTCGACGCCGCCCTGCCCGATGGCGTATTCGTGCGCGGCGTGCCTGGCGGCTCCCTGGAACAGGTCACGTTTTATCTGGACATCCTGCACGGACTCAAGCTGCTGGGCATTCCGGTCTATAACGACGCTCGATCCATCGAGCGAACCGTGGACAAGGGAATGACCAGCTTTCTGCTCAAACTGGCTGGCATCGCCACCCCCCCCACCTGGGTGACCGGCGATCCGGACCACGCCCGGGCCATTGTCCGGCGCGAACTGGAACACGGCCACCAAGTCGTGTCCAAACCCCTATTCGGATCCCAGGGCGAAGGCCTGCGCCGCTTTGAGTCGCCGGCGGATCTGGAACAATTGGAATCCGGCAACGGCGTCTTTTATTTGCAACGCTTCGTTCCCACCGGAAGCGAGCCTCACGACTGGCGGGTGTTCGTCATCAACGGCAAAACCGTTGCCGCCATGCGCCGCTGCGGCCTGACCTGGCTCAACAATGTCGCCCAGGGCGCCCGTTGCGAGCCAGTGCGGCTGGACGACCTGCTGCTGTGCCGGCTGGCGGAGGACGCCGTCAAAACCGTCGGCATGGCCTACGCCGGCGTCGACATCATCCGCGATCTGCAAGGACGCTACGCCGTCATCGAGGTAAACAGCGTGCCGGCGTGGAAGGGCCTACAGACAGTGAGCGAGGTCGTTATCGCCGATTTGCTGGCGGACGATTTCCTAAGCCTTTGCACAGCAACGACTTCCAGCGAAGCCGCCGCCCGATGAACCGCATCGCCGCGGCGCAACTGGAGCACGCCTACCGCTACGCCTGCGAGACCGAACTGCGCGCCTTCAAGCCTGGCAACGTCAGCCTCTACTCGGAAGCCCACGACATGACGGTGGCGGACTTTCGTGAAAGCGCCAAGGCCAGCGCTCCGCATCTGGTTGATTTCGAAGTGGGCGTGGGCGAACGCATTTACCGGGCCGTGGCGGCCACCCGCGAGCGCGTCGGCTGCAACACCAACCTGGGCATCGTCCTGCTGGCCGCACCGTTGCTGCAGGCCTGTATCGCCAGAGGCAATAATGAATCTCTCAGGGAGAGCGTGGATCGGGTTCTTGCCGCCACCACCCGGAACGACGCCGAATGGGTCTACCGCGCCATCCGTTTAGCCGCGCCCGGCGGGCTCGGCGAGGCTCCGGAGCAGGACGTCCGGCAGCCACCGGACGTGACGCTGCAGCAAGCCATGGCCCTCGCGGAACGGCGCGACCGCATCGCCTGGCAGTATGCACATGGGTACGCCGATATTTTTGATTTTTCTGTTCCGGTTTATCATACCGCGCTATCCCGATGGGGGGACGATAAATGGGCGACCGTCGGATTATTCGCCGAGTTGCTCAGATGGATTCCGGACAGTCACATCGAACGTAAGTTCGGGGTTCGGTTTACTCCCAGGGTTGCCGATAGGATGAGGCTGGTAAGCCAGGCTTTATCAATGGCGGACCACCCCGAACAAACGATGGAACTCCTGCGGGATATCGATAACGAGTTCAAGTCTGCCGGAATCAATCCGGGTACTACGGCCGATCTGACGGTAACGACTTTGCTGGCCGTGAAACTGGATACGCTGTGCGAACATTAGCGCTATCCTCTCCGGACGACGCGGCGGATACATGAAGGGGCGCGTTAAAATAATCCGATGGAGCCACGGCAATGTCGTTAATCAAGAAGTTTTTTTCTTTCTTTACCAAAGAGGAGATAGCAATGGGAAAAATCAATAAATTGTTGGTCGGCGAAGCCCTGTGCGGCGGCGGCAACGAAGTCGCCCACATCGACTTGATCATGGGCCCGCGCGGTTCGGCGGTGGAAGCTGCTTTCGCCAACTGTCTGACCAACAATAAGGACGGCTTCACCTCCCTGCTGGCGGTGGTTGCTCCCAACCTGCTGTGCAAGCCCAATACCGTGATGTTCAACAAGGTCACCATCAAGAACGGCAAACAGGCCACCCAGATGTTTGGACCCGCCCAACGCGGCGTCGCCATGGCCGTTGCCGACTGCGTCGAGGACGGCACCATCCCGGCCGACGAAGCCGACGACCTGTTCATCTGCGTCGGAGTGTTCATCCACTGGCTGGCGGAAGACGACGCCAAGATTCAGGATTACAACTACGAAGCCACCAAGCTCTCCATCAAGCGCGCCGTCGCCGGCGAGCCGAAAGCGGTGGACGTGGTCGCCCGTAAAGGCGCCGAAGCCCATCCGTTTGCGGCCCACAGCTGAGCCCGGGTTGGCGGAAGGCCTGGCCTGCTGCCCACCAGACTCGAAAAGAAGCGCCTTCGGGCGCTTTTTTTCCCTTCCGGGTCAGCGTCTGATTTCGGTGCCCTGCTCAGGCAACGACAACAACACGCCGGCGTGCAGAGCGCTCGCCACCAACGCTCGACCGACCCCCATTGCTTCCAACGATTGCAGGTCTTGCGGCCCGCGAATGCCGCCTGCAGCCACCACTCGGCTGCCGCCCACCCGGGCAGCCAATTCCGCCAAGCCGGCCAGATCCGGCCCCTGATCGCCACCGACCCGGTTCAAGTTCATATGAATGATCCGCTCCGGCCAGCGATCGGCCTGCTGGAGGATTTCGGACGGCCCCAGGAAGCGGCCGTCGAGACGATCCAGGGAAAGGATCCAAGGTGTCTCCCGATCCTGAGCCACACGCCACGAATCACGATCCAGCGACTCGCTGCCGATCACCGGAACCCAGGGCAGGTGAGGGTCGCGGGTCATTCCGGCGTCGACCCAGAACTCCACCTGCGGATGGCCGGCGACAAGCCCCTCGATCAGATGCCGCTGCGACCGCCCCAGGGTGATGGCATCGAGATCGGCCAGATAGACCGTTGCAAAAGGCGCCAGCCGCAAAAACGCCGCCATAACATCGGCCGGCTCCGCACTGGAACAGAGTGGGCTTTGCAGGGGCAGATAGCTTTCACGATGTCCGGCGCGGGCCTGCACGACCTGCCCGCGCATGAGATCGATGACCGGGATAATCTCCATAAATACAGTGTCGGTCGGGCGTGATGCGGATACTCGTGTTTGAATATGTTACCGGGGGAGGCCTGCGCGATACACCGCTGCCACCCTCGTTGGCGCGTGAAGGTGGGCTGATGCGGTCGGCACTCCTGGCCGATCTCGGCGAAATTCCAGGACTCCGCGTGGAAGTGTTGCACGATGACCGTCTTTCGCTCGATCCGCCGCTATGCCAGCAGGCGCGGCCTATTCCGATCGGAGCTACCGACGACTTGGAGGCGATCTGGCTGAACCGCCTGTCCCATTGCGATGCCGCATGGCCCATCGCGCCGGAAACCGACGGAATTCTCGAACGCCTGTGCCGCCAGGTCATCGCCGCAGGCAAGCGGCTGCTGAATTCCCATCCCGACGCCGTTCGATTGGCATCGAGCAAACAAACAACCCTGGAGAGACTTGACGAAGCCGGGGTACCCGTCGTTCCCAGCTATCGTCGGCAAGCAACGCCGGCTGACCTGCCCTTTCCGAGGGTGATCACACCGGACGACGGCGCCGGCTGCGACGGCTTGCGATTGATCCGATCCGCCGAGCAGTGGCCGCAAACGATGCCCGACGGGACCATTGTGCAGCCATTTCTGGACGGCGATGCGCTAAGCCTTTCCGCGCTATTTTGTGACGGAAAGGCCCGGTTGCTCAGCGGCAACCGGCAAGTTCTGACCGAGCGCGGCAGCGGCCTGACCCTGACTTCCTGCCAAGTCTCCGCCATCCCCGACGGCGACGGCCGCTGGCAACGGTTGGCCGACGCGGTCGCTCAAGCCATCCCCGGACTATGGGGTTACGCAGGCATCGATTTGATTCTGACCGACAAAGGTCCTCGCGTGCTGGAGATCAACCCGCGGCTGACCACCTCTTACGCCGCCCTGCGGCAAGCGCTCGGGTTCAATCCGGCACAATTGATCCTGCAGCTGCTAGCAACTGGCCGGTTACCACCGACCGCCATCGCGTCCGGCGCGCAACCGGTCGACGTCTGCTTGGACGATTGCCATGAATGACCTCGTCGGCTGGGATATCGGCGGCGCCCATCTGAAAGCCGTCGCGATCTCCGCCAGCGGCGAGGCTTGCGCCTTTCAGGAACCGACACCGCTGTGGCAAGGTCTGGACCACCTGCACCGGGCAATCACGGCGATCATGGCGATGGCCAGCCCCGCGCCGGACTGCCGTCATGCGATCACCATGACCGGCGAACTGGCGGACGTGTTCGCCAATCGAACCGAAGGCGTCATGCGGCTGACCGCAGCCTTTACCCAGCATTTTCCGCAACAATCCATCCGCGTATTTACAGGTCAGGGTGGCTTTCTCGAGGCCGGATCGGTCACTGGGGAGCACGTCCCACGGATCGCATCGGCTAACTGGCTCGCCACCGCGCAATGGGCGGCAAGGCTGCATCCGAACGGCTTGCTGGCGGATGTCGGCAGCACCACCACGGACCTAATCGTATTGGCCGACGGCCGGCCGGTATCCCGCGGGTTCACCGATGCCGAA
>VEPB01000014.1 GCA_012026715.1 Methylococcaceae bacterium
ACCTGCTGCTTCAGCCCGTCCACATCCCCCACCAGGGTGAGCCTGAGGGAACGCTTGTGGGCTTCGTCGAGCTGGATGATCACCGCCTTCTCATCGGCGGTTTCGGCCCACGCTGAATTCCCCGCGGCAATCAACACTGCGGCCAATGCCAAAAAGTTTCGATAAGTCATGATGGTGAACTCCTGGGTCGGGCGATCGTCGGAACCCGTCGCCGATGGCGATGGTTCCAGCATAGCCGGATTTTCCATGTGATTTGATGCGGGCATCACAGCTGGCTTACGTGGATGTCGGCAGGAATGGCGCTGGCATGCGATAGTAGGGCCGATGGACAAGTCCGAACTGATCAAGCAGCTGCGCATCGAGCGCGATTCCCCGCCTCCCTCTGCAACTTCCCGCTGGCCGTGGTGGCTGGCGGCCGTGCTGGTGGCAGCGGGGGCGGCGTGGTGGTTGCTGGCGAGGCCCCAGGCGGTGCTGGTAAAGACCGTGGTGGTGGCGATGACGGGAGGCGCGGGGGCGCAGGCCTCCATCCTGGACGCCACCGGTTATGTGGTGGCGCGGCGGAGGGCGACGGTGTCCGCCAAGATCACCGGGAAGGTTCGCGACGTCCGCATCGAGGAGGGGCAACGGGTCGCCGAGGGTGATGTGCTGGCCGAATTGGACGGCGTCGACCTTCAGGCTCAGTTGACGCTGGCGCAGGCCCAGCTGGAAGCCGCCCGTTCCCAGAAGGCCGACCTTCAGGTGCAGCTGGCACAGGCCGAACGCGACCGCAAGCGCCAGCAGGAACTGGTGGGGCGGCGTTTGACCAGCGCCCAGGCGGCCGAGCAGGCGCGCTCGGCGGTGCAGTCGTTGAAGGCGCGATTGGCGGCTCAGGAACGCCAGGTGGAGGTGGCGGAGGAAGCGGTGCGGGTGGCCCGGGTGAATCTGGACAACACCGTGATCCGCGCCCCCTTTGCCGGCGTCATCGTGGCCAAGACCGCCCAGCCCGGCGAAATCGTCTCGCCCATGTCGGCGGGCGGCGGCTTCACCCGCACCGGCATCGGCACCATCGTCGACATGGATTCCCTGGAGATCGAGGTGGACGTCAACGAGGCCTTCATCGGCCGGGTCAGCCCGCGCCAGCCGGTGCAGGCCCGCCTCAACGCCTATCCGGATTGGAAGATTCCGGCGGAAGTGATCGCCATCATCCCTACCGCCGACCGCAGCAAGGCGACGGTGAAGGTGCGCATTGCCCTGCTGGTGAAGGATCCCCGCATCGTGCCGGAAATGGGGGTGAGGGTGGGATTCCTGGAGACCGAACCTGCCGCCGCGCCGCGATCGCCGGAGCTGACCGTGCCGCAATCGGCCCTGCGCAACGCGGGCGAGCGCTGGTGGGTATTCGTCGCCAATGCCGGCAAGGCCGAACGGCGGGAGGTGGTCCCCGGTCCGGCCAAGGCTGCCGACCGTGCCATCCAGAGCGGTATCCGCGCGGGTGAGCGGGTCATTGTCGACCCCGCGGATGGGCTGGCGGACGGCATGGCTATTTCCGAGGCTCACTGATCAAAGACTTCGAGCAACAGGCCATGAACGACGCGCTGATCCGCATCCGCAACCTGACCAAGTCCTACCGCCGGGGCGGCGAGACCATCGAGGTGCTGCACGGCATCGACCTGGACATTCCGGAGGGGGATTTCGTCGCGTTGATGGGGCCCTCCGGTTCCGGCAAGACCACCCTGCTCAACCTGATCGGCGGGCTGGATAGCCCCACCGGCGGTGCCATCGAGGTGGCGGGCGCGCGTATCGACAGTCTCGATGGCGGCCGGTTGGCGGCGTGGCGGGCGGCCCACGTGGGTTTCGTGTTCCAGTTCTACAACCTGATGCCGGCCCTGACCGCCCTCAAGAATGTGGAACTGCCGCTGCTGCTGACCCATCTGGATCGGCGCCAGCGCCGCCGCCACGCGGAACTGGCGCTGGAACTGGTGGGGCTGGCCGATCGTGCCGGCCACAAGCCCGGCGAGTTGTCGGGCGGTCAGGAACAGCGGGGCGCCATCGCCCGCGCTATCGTGTCCGACCCCACCCTGCTGGTGTGCGACGAACCGACCGGCGACCTGGACCGCAAGACCGCCGACGAGATTCTGGGGTTGCTGCAAAGCCTCAACCGCGACCATGGCAAGACCGTGGTCATGGTCACCCACGACCCCAAGGCCGCCGAGTTCGCGGCCCGGCGGCTGCATTTGGACAAGGGCACGCTGGTGGCGGCGGACGGCTGATCAGTGTGAGCGCTTCTTGGGGCGCGGCCCGGCGGGTTTGCCGAAGACCTCGCGGAACAGCGCTTTCATGGCATCCCAGGATTTCCGGTCGGTTTCGGCGTGGTAGGCGATGGGCAGGTTGGCCGCCTGGCCGAGCCGGTCGGCGTCGGGATTGCTGAAGCCGTGCTTGGCGCCGGGGTAGTTGACGAAGCGGTATTTGGCGCCGGCCGCTGCCATCTCCTTCTTGAAGGCGGCGATGCTTTCCGGGGTCACGAAGCCGTCGTCGGCGCCATTGAGCACCAGCACCCGCGCCTTGACCGCGCCCTTGGCCGCCGGGGTCTGCGT
>VEPB01000458.1 GCA_012026715.1 Methylococcaceae bacterium
CCAAATTCATCAAGCTCTACGGCGAGCGCAACACCAACACCAACTACCTCAGCCAGTTGATCCGGCTCAATCTGGAGGCTGAACAACTGCGCGGCGTGGTGCCGCCATCCGTCATGGCGTGGCAGGGCCGCTTACCGGGTGATGAATGGCTGCGCGACCTCTACTTCGCCCTGAGCTATCGCCGCAACCTGGGCTGGAAGCACTCGCGGGCCGAACCGGCAGAAGTCGTCACCCGGACTTGGGCGTTCCGTCACCACGACCTAGTCTTCGTCACCACCACCAAGAACCCCTATTCCTGGCTGTGGTCGCTGTTTCGCCGGCCCTATCACCAGCGCGGCGAAGCCAAGCCGGACTTCATCAGTTTTCTGACCAGCCCCTGGCTGACCGTCGGCCGTGACCGTACCGCCTGCCGCTTGGCGAGCCCCATCGAGCTGTGGAACATCAAGAACGCCTCCTATCTGACGCTGCCCACCGAGCGAACCTTCAACGCCACAACCGAACAGCTGTTCGCTGATGCCGCCGGGGTCATCGACGAGATCGCCGAGCGCTTTTCGATTGCCAAGACCGGCCCCGGGTTTGCCGACTACGCCGCCTCCACCAAGGATCCGTCCAAGGACAAGGCGTACTATCAGGACTATTACCTCAACGAGCGCTGGCGCGCCCAGATCCCCAGGGAAGCCATCGCCGTCATCAACGCGGCGGTGGACCGAGACCTGATGGCCCACTTCGGCTACGCCGTGCTGAGTTGACCACGATCCGGCAACCGCCCCTGCCCCATGTCCATCCATCAGCATTTCAACGGCATTTTCGTCATTTCCCTGCCCGAGTCCCGCGACCGGCGGGCCCACATCGAGCGGTCCTTCCGCCGCCGCGGCCTCGCCGACTACGTCTTTGTGGACGGCGTGACGCCCGATGCCCCCGAAGTCGAGGAGGCTTATGAAACCGGACGGGTGAAGCACTATCCGCCCTGCTTCCGCTGCGGCCAGACCGGCTGCGCCTGCCCCAACAACGTCCTGGTGCCGGCCCAGGTCGCCACCTTCTTTTCCCATGCGGCGGCCTGGCGGCAGGTCGCGCAACAGCAGCCGGGCTATTACCTGATCGTCGAGGACGACGTGGTGTTTCAGTGGTACGCGGGCTATATCCTCGACCAGTGCCGGCGCAACGGCCGGCTGTTTCTGGAACGGGAACGGGAAGAGCCGGTCCTGATCCGACTGGGCTGGGCCAAGAGCAAGCAGGACCACCGCTTCCGCTTCCGTGGCGAAGTCCTTGAGAACGCCGAGCGCATGTCCAATCCCGCCTATGCCATCACCCCCGCCCTGGCGACCATCTTGCTTGAGCAATTCCGGGAAATCGCGACCACCGCCGACATCTTCCTGCACCGCCAGGTCGGCAGGGGCTACCGGAACTACACGGTGCTGCCGGCGGTCGCCACTGAACTGTCTTGGTCCAGCGGCACGGTCAGCTCGCTGATTCATCCGCGGGAACAACGCCTGCGCCGCATCTCCGGGAGCAGCAACGCCGCAATCCAGCAGGAGCTTCAACGCTATGAGGAGCACGTCCAGTACGCGGTCGAGCGAAAAATCCTGGGCGTCGGCCATCCGCGCACTGGTTCCGGCTTCCTCAGCGAGACCCTGAAAGCCTTGGGGCTCGATGTCGGCCACGAGGCCATGGGGGAGGACGGCATCGTGTCCTGGATGTTCACGGTCTACGACCTCAATGCCCCCTGGGCGCTGAACAAGTACGCCAAATCGCGCTACTTCGCCCACTTCGCCGTGACCATCAAGCACGTGCGCGATCCTTACAGCGCCATTCCCAGCGTCATCCGCGAAAACGAGCACGCGCCGCGCTCCCTCGCCTACCGCCGCAAGCACCTCCTCAAGCATTGCGGCATCGACCTGGATCGGTGCCCCAACCCGCTGGAAAAGGCCAGCCTCTCGCTGATCCTGTGGGATCGGGCCGCCGACGCGGTCAACACCATCGACCATGTGTTCCGCATCGAGGACGGCTCCAAGGCCTTGGTCGAATTCCTGAAATCCAAAGGCATGGCGGGGGAGCTCACCGGGCCCCTTCCCGCAGCCCCGGCCAACAAGGACAAACACTACAACCAGCAAAAGGTGGACAAGCCGGACGTCGGCCGCGAGGATTGGGAGCGTCTCTCCACCGACACCAAGGGACTGCTCAACGGATTCTGCGAGCGCTACGGCTATCCGGCGATGTTCGGCGACGCCGGGGAGCTGCTGCGATGAAGCGCACCCCAACCGCGGCAACGATTCCGGCCGGTTCTCCATGACGCATCCCCGCATCACCATCGTCACCGTGGTCTACAACGGTGCCGCGACCCTGGAAGCGACCATCCGGAGCGTCCTTGTACTGAACCGGGAAGAGGTCGACTACATCGTCATCGACGGCGGTTCCACCGACGGCACCCTGGCGGTGATCGACCGTTACCGGCATCTTGTTCGGCAGGCGATCAGCGAACCGGATCGGGGCATCTACGATGCCATGAATAAGGGTTGGGCGCTGGCGGACGCCGATTCCGTCGTGCTGTTCCTGGGCAGCGGCGACCGCATTCTGAGCCTGCCCGACCGCATCGATCCTGACGCCATCACCTACGGCAAGGTACAGATGGGCGATTGCGGCGAGGTGTTCGAAGCCTCCCACGGCGACATACTGAAGGTCAGCAACCGCCTGCATCATCAAGCCCTGCTGATCCCCAAAAGGTTCAGCCCGCAGCCGCCCTTTGACCTCCGCTACCCGACTTACGCGGACTTCGATTTCAACCAGCGGCTGTACCAGGCCGGCCACCGTTTCGTGTACGACGACCGGCTGCGCGGCTACGCTCTGCCGGGCGGCGCCAGCGCCCGCTTGAACATCGTCGAAATGGCCAGGGTCGTGTTTGGCAATTTCGGCCCGGTCAGCGCGCTCATTTCAGTCATGCACGGGCTGATCCAGCTCTACGTCCAGGCGCGCCAGCCCAAGGTGGCGGCATGAACGGAATCGGCGCAGTCATCGTCGCCTACAACCCCGACCCCGAGCATTTTCGGGAAGTCATCGCCGCGGTGCGGCCGCAGGTGGAGCATCTGGTCATCGTCAACAACGGCGGTCCCTTGCCCGCCAACGTAGATGGTTCGTTCGAATCGATCGAGTGCGACGGCAACATCGGCATCGCCGCCGCGTTGAACCGGGGGATCGCCCGGCTGCTGGAACTGGGCTGCCGCTGGTTGCTGCTGCTGGACCACGACAGCGTGGCGCCGCCGGGCATGGTGGCCGGGCTGCAGCAGGCCCTGCAACAGTCGGGCACCGGCGGGGATCTCGCGGTGGCGGTGGGCCCGGCTTATTACAATGCCCCCATGGGCAGGAACGCCCCCTTCGTCCGGTTCGGCTGGCTGCGGCTGAATTACGTGGAAGCCAGCGCCGATGCCCCGGTCATTCCGGTGGATTTCCTGATCAGTTCCGGAACCCTGCTCACTGCCGACGCCATCGCGCGGGGCGGCTGGATGGACGAGAGCCTGTTCATCGATTACGTGGACACCGAATGGTGCATGCGCGCCACCGCCAAGGGCTACCGGCTGCTGGGCTGCGGCAGCGTGGACATGCGCCACAGCCTGGGCGACGAGCCGGTGGAATTCCTCAACAAAGTCATGCCGGGCCACTCACCGCTGCGCCATTACTACATCATCCGCAACGCCGTGCTGGTCGCGATCCGGCGCTACATTCCGCTCAAGCTGAAGTGCATCATCCTGCTGAGCATGACCAAGACCTTTTTGTTTTATTCGGTGGCCCCCCCGGACCGCGGCGCCCACTTCCGCATGATGTGCAAGGGCCTGCTGCATGGCCTCCTGGGCAAGGGCGGCCCGTTGCCGAACCGAATCCAGCGGCAACCGATCTCACCGGCATCCGACCGATCATGACCGCACCGCTCATTTCGGTGTCGGTGGTCAGCCACGGACACGGCGCCATGCTGCAGCCGCTGCTGCATTCCATCGCGCAACACTGCCGCGGCGAGTTTGAACTGATCGTCACCCTGAACCTGCCGGAACCTCCGCCGCTCAGTGGCTTGCCGTTCCCCGTCCGGCTGGTCGAAAACGCA
>VEPB01000138.1 GCA_012026715.1 Methylococcaceae bacterium
CACCTTCTCCTTTCTTCCCGCCGACATGGTCAGCCAGATCCTCAATTTCGGCGCGCCGGCACCCATCGATCTGCAGGTGCGGGGCAACGATTTCAACGGCAACTACGCCTATGCCCATCAATTGCTGAACCGAATCCGCCAAGTGCCCGGGGTGGCCGATGCCCGCATCCAGCAGGCCCGCAACAGTCCCAGTTTCAACGTCGACGTGGACCGCTCCCGAGCCCAGTTCGCCGGGGTGACGGAGCGCGACGTGGCCAACAGCCTGGTGGTGCAGCTGGCCGGTTCCGGGCAGGTGGCGCCGGCCTACTGGCTGAACCCGCAGAATGGCGTGACCTATCCCATCGTCATGCAGACGCCCACCTACCAGCTGGATTCCCTGGCGGCCCTGCAGAATCTGCCCATCACCTCGGCGGCGTCGGAAGCCCCGCAGGTTTTGGGCGGCATCGCCGACATACGCCGCCGCGCGTCCAGCGCGGTGGTGTCCCACTACGACATCCAGCACCTGGTGCAGATCTTCGCCAACACCCAAGGCCGTGACTTGGGGGGCGTGGCGGCGGACATCCAGAAGCTGGTCGATGAAGCCGCGGGCGAGCTGCCCAAGGGCAGCGTGGTGGTGCTGCAGGGCCAGTTCAAGACCATGAACGGCGCCTATTCCGGGCTGCTGTTCGGATTGGCGGGGGCCATCGTGCTGATCTACCTGCTGATCGTGGTCAACTTCCAATCCTGGGCCGATCCCTTCGTCATCATCACTGCCCTGCCGGCGGCGTTGGCCGGGATCGTCTGGATGCTGTTCGCCACCGGCACCACCCTGTCGGTTCCGGCTCTGACCGGCGTCATCATGTGCATGGGAGTGGCCACCGCCAACAGCGTGCTTGTGGTCAGTTTCGCCCGCGAACGGCTGGACCAGACCGGCGATGCCCTGGCGGCCGCCCTGGAAGCGGGCTTTGTGCGTTGCCGGCCGGTGCTGATGACGGCGCTGGCTATGGTGATCGGCATGACCCCCATGGCGCTGGGCATGGGGGAGGGCGGCGAGCAGAACGCGCCACTGGGCCGGGCGGTGATCGGCGGGCTGATCTTCGCCACCGTCAGTACCCTGCTGCTGGTGCCGGTGGTCTTCACCCTGGTCCATTCCCGCGCCAGCCGGCGCCGCGCCAATTCCGAATATCCTGGAGAACTCGATGCCGCAGAACGAAGCACAGCCTGAATCCCGCCATTTCCTCGGACTGGGGTTATTCGCCCTGGCGGCCATCGCCGCCGCCACGGTCGCCCACGGTCTCACCAGCCGTTCGCGGGACCAGGAAGCCTTGCGCCGGTGGACAGAGGCCAACGCCATTCCCACCGTGGCTGTGATCAGCCCCGCGGCGGCGGCCAACAGCGCCGGCCTGGAACTGCCGGGCCGGCTGGAGGCGCATTCCCAGGCGCCCATCTTCGCCAGGGTCAGCGGCTATCTGAAGAGCTGGAAGGCGGAGATCGGCACGCCGGTGAAGGCCGGCCAGCTGCTGGCGGAAATCGAGACGCCGGAACTGGACCAGCAGTTGCTGCAGGCCAAGGCTGACCTGGCCACCGCCGAGGCCGACGCGGCCCTGGCTGAGAGCACGGCCAAGCGCTTTCAGTCGCTGCTGGCTACCGATTCGGTGGCGCGCCAGGACGTGGACGAGAAACTCAGCGCCGCGCGGGGCAAGCAGGCCAATCTGAAATCCGCCCGCGCCAATGTCGATCGCTATGCGGCCATGAAGAATTTCACCCGGCTGACTGCGCCTTTCGACGGCGTGGTGACCGCCCGCAACACCAATGTCGGTGCGCTGATCACCGTCGGCGCCAGTGCCGGGCAGGAGCTGTTCGTGGTGTCGGACATCCGCAATCTGCGGGTCTACGTCAGCATGCCCCAGAGTTTCGTGCCCCAGGTGGCGGCGGGTACCCTGGCGACCCTCACGGTGCCGGATCGGCCCGGCCGCTCCTATGCCGCGACGGTCAGCGCCACCACCCACGCGGTCGATACCGCCAGCGGCACCAGCCTGATTCAGCTGACGGTGGACAATGCCGCCGGTGAGTTGCTGCCCGGCGGCTATGCCAGCGTCAAGCTGAACCTTCCCGGCAACCCGGCTGCGCTGACCGTCCCCGCCAGCAGCCTGATCCTCGATGCGAAAGGCACCGGCGTCGCGGTGGTCGGCGCTGACGGCAAGGTGACGCTGAAGCCGGTGTCCATCGCCCGCGATCTGGGCAAGGTGGTGGAGATCGCCGCCGGAGTCGACGCCAGCGATCGCGTCATCGACAGCCCGCCGGACGGCATCGCCAACGGCGACTCGGTCCGGGTGGCGGTTCCGCCGGCGGGAAAATCGGGCTAACGACCGATCCATCCGCCACGGTCCGACTCACGCCGCGGGCGCGTTGTGGCTCCATGCAGCCGGTTCCGGCCAGATCATCCGTAGGCGACCGCGGGCGCAGCCCCGTCTTTCTTCCCCGTTACTTCACGGTTTGACCAGGCCACCAGCAGTCCGTCGGCAGCGTCGGCGCGGCTGTGGTTTGCCTGATCACCGTTCCGCTGACCCGCTTCTGAACCGATGCTAACTGTGCGATCCAATAGGGAAAACGGCTTTGTGCCCGGATGCCAGCATGGGTGCTGTCCTGCTGACTCGGTATCAACAACCTCAGCCGCTGAAATGGAATTGGCCGGCTCACAATGCCGTCCGGAAGTGGCGTCAGAGTTTTCGCGGATACCTTGAGGTCGGTTCAAGCAAATGAAAGGTAAGGGTTAGTTGTAAAACCACCGGGCTTTCGGTCGGCCCGCCAGGAAGCTGGCGCGCCAATTGCTCAATGGGCTTTGGTTAAGTTTGGTAAAGCCGTCAACC
The DNA here is from genome assembly GCA_012026715.1 of Methylococcaceae bacterium. Lineage (GTDB taxonomy): Bacteria > Pseudomonadota > Gammaproteobacteria > Methylococcales > Methylococcaceae > VEPB01. The sequence goes on from VEPB01000138.1 coordinate 2,850, forward strand.
CATTGAGAGAGCCAGAAAAAATGAGCAACCACTCATCTGCAACCCCAGATTCGGCCGCGCGCCCGCCGCAACCGGCCATCCCCTTTCGCCAAACCTCCATCGCGCTGGCCGTGGCGAGCGCGGTCATGCTGGGAGGTCCCGCTTACGGGGCGGACGACAAGGTTGTCGATGAGCTCAAAGCGGAAGTGGCCCGGTTGAAGCAAGCCTTGGAAGAAAAGGAACAGGCGCTGGCCGCCCAAAAGTCCGGGCCGGCTGCGGCCCCCGATGCCGGCGAGCCGCCGGTTTCGGAGACTCCTCCGAGCGAGCAGACTGCAGAAGCCGCCAAGCCGGAGGAACCCAAGGCCCTGGGAGAGGTGGTGGCGCGCGGCCGGCGCGGCCTAGTGCGCAAGCACGATATCCCGCAATCGACTTCGGTCGTCACGGGCCAGGAACTGGAGCAGACCGGAGCGTACACCCTGGCCGATTTCACCAAGCGCACCGCCAACCTGCAGCGCGATACCGGCAACCCTCGCACCCTCAGCCTGGGCATCCGCGGCATCGGCCGCAAGGGCATCACCGAAGCTCAGGATCCCAGCGTCGCGACCGCCATCGACGGCATCAGCTATGCCTACAACTCGCTGGCTACCTGGGACCAGGTGGACGTGGAATCGGTGGAGGTCAACCGCGGTCCCGGCGGTACCTTGGGCGGCAAGAACTACAGCCTGGGCCAGATCAACATCACCACCCGAGGCCCGTCGTTTACACCGGGCGGACGTTACGCCATGCGCTTCGGCATGTACGACACCTTTTACGGCGACCTGTCCTACGGCGGTCCCCTCGTCGACGACCTGCTGGCCTGGCGCGGCACCTTCTTCGTCCACAAGAACGCAGGCGTCTACCAGAACGACTACGACTTGCGTGGCCGGACCTACATCGACACCAACAAGATATCCGGCCGGGTCCAGTTCCTGCTGACGCCCTCCGAAAACTTCTCGGCCAAGCTGCGGGTCGACGTGGAACCGCGCACGGCGGAAAACTTCAACGGACTCAACTTCTTCCACCGCGAGCCCGCCACCTTCAGCAACGGCAACGGCTGGAACAACGGCACGACCGCTTGGAACCGCCTGAACCGAGGGTATTTCAAGCAGTTGCAGAACTACGGCGTGAACCGTTACTACAACTACTACACCGGTTTGCAGAACAATGACAACCAGCTGGCGCTGGAGACCGGCATGCACGGCGTGACCGGCGAGATGAACTGGAAGCTGGGAACTCACACCCTCACCTCCATCACCGGCTGGAAGGACTTCTGGTTCGATGCCCGCAACGACGAAGGCACGCCCTACGACATCTCGCTGCAGGGCGGCGGCGGTGTGCGCTACGACCAGTTCAGCCAGGAACTGCGGCTGGCTTCCGAGAAAGGCGGCTTCGTGGACTACGTGACTGGTCTGTACTACATCAAGACCCGCACCAACGTGGATGCCAAGACCGGCTGGGGGTCCGATGCGGGCTTCTGGTTTGCCGGTGGCCAGCCCAGCCTGTTCCACGCCAACGGCACTGCGGTATCCACGCCCATCACCGCGGCTAACGTGGCGGCCAACGGCGCGATCAGCACCCGTACCGAGATCGATCCGATCAGCGGCTTACCCTCGCTGGTCTACGGCGGCGCCTACGGCCGGCTCACCGCGACTCCGCAAGGCCGTTATCTGTTGAGCGACAGCCTCAACGGCCTGCGTACCCTGGGCCAGATGCAGATTCGCAACGAAAGTCCCGCCTGGTACGGCAACGCCAACTGGCATCTGTTCGACAACTTCACCCTCAACACCGGCATCCGGGTGACTCAGGAGGATCGTACCACGCGGGGTTTCAAGGAAATCACCGAGAACGGCTACGGATCGCTTCTGAACCCGACCCGTTCCAACTTCGGGGTCAAGCTGGGCGGTTTCGACTCGATCATCGTCTCCGCCCCGAATCCGAGTTACAACGCTCTCGGTCCCGATGGCCAATGGCACACCTACAACTACACCAACCGGGACGGCTCGAAGTTCAACCCAACCCGGGACTTCAACACCTACGTCATCAACAACCGGATCGTCTCGAAGTCCGACTGGCTCAAGGCCGGCCGCCCCGATACGGATACCAGCTATGCCACCAACGATGCCTTCTACAAGAGCGGTCAGAAGCTGGGCCTGGGAACCAACGTGGCAAACGCCTTCCAGCATGCCGCAGGCGTCTCGGGCGATCCGGGCGCGACCAATGGCACTGCCAACGTTTCCGCCGACACGCCGACCAGCAACGTCATCCGTGTCGCGGTCGGTACCACCGCGCTCACCACCGACCAAGCCGGTTATGCGGAGGCCCTCAAGAAAGCCGATGCCGCCGCCCGCAAATACTTCAACGTCACCAATACCAAGGATGACAACGGCGTGATCACCAAGCACGCCTGGGAAAAGCTGACTGCCGGCCAGCAGCGCCAAATCGCCGATGCCCAGAATCTGCGCAAGGCGCAGATCGGGCCGGTCTACCACTCGGTCAGGGCGGACCCCTTCCGCAAGACCCAGCTGACCTCGGTGATCAGCCCCATCTACAAGTTCAGCGACGACCTGACCGGATACGCCACCTGGCAGCACGGCGAAAAAGCCGGCATCGCCCAGATCGTCAACGGTATCTCCATGATGGCCCAGCCGGAAACCACCGAATCCTACGAGATCGGGCTGAAGTCGTTCTTCTTCGACAAGACCCTCACCTTGAACACGGACGTGTTCTACAGCGACATCTCCAACTACCAGCAGGCCATTTCGGTATTGGACGAGTACACCACAGCCATCAACAACGACGGGCTTCTGTACTACACCACCGCAACGTTGAACGCCAAAAAAGTGAAGTCCTGGGGTATCGAGGTGGACGGCGCCTATACCGGAATCGAGAACACGGCGCTGCGGTTCTCGGCGGCATACACAGACGCCTGGTACGCCGATTTCAAGGACTCGCCGCTATCACCTGAGACGGACCCGTCGCCGCCCGAGGCGCGCCGGAATCCGTTCCAGGACCTGAGCGGCAAGACCCTGCCCGGCGCCTCCAAGTTCGCCTTCAACGTCGGCGGTGAATACCGACACCCGGTGTTTACCGGCTTCGAGGCCCATACCGCCCTGAACTACAGCTTCCAGACCGGCTACAACAATGATCTGACGCTTTCCAAGTACGGCTGGGTCAATGGCTACGGCACGGCGGACGTGGCGGTGGGCCTGGGCCGCAAGGACAAACTGTTCGACATCAGCTTCCTGGTGCGCAACCTGTTAGACACCCAGCCCAAGGCTTTCGGAACGTCCACCGGGACTCTGTTGACCCAGCCGCGCTGGTACGGCGTGGTGGTCAGCGGGCAGTTCTAAATTCGAGTTCTATGGCGCCCTCGTTTTGGGCTCGGGCTGGTTCCCGAGCCCTTTTTTTGTCGGGCGTGCCAGTTGCCACGTCCATTCACTGAAAACATGAAGGAAAGACCGTCATGATACAGCCAAGAATATTGCTCCTTTGCGCCGCCGGGCTGCTGGCAACTAGCGCCACAGCCGCCGAGGCGCAGGCGCCCCTCATCAACTACCAGGGCGCGCTCCCGGACGCCGGGCCCGCTCCGACGACCAGCAAGCTCAGTTTCAATCTGTACGACTTCCCCAACGGCGTTATTCCTGTGTGGGGACCGCAGCAGTTCGACAATGTCGCGGTGGTGAACGGCCGCTATGATGTGATTCTGGGAACCACCGATACGGCCGGGCGCTCCCTTTCCGTGGTTCTGGATGGCAAGGATAAATATCTGGGAGTGACGGTGGATGGCCGGGAAATCCTGCCGAGGCCGTTGATCCTGGGGAGCGCGCCGGCTGGTTCGGCAACATCGCCGCCACCCAATCAACAAACGCCAGCTGCGATAAGCGCGGTTCCCCCCGGAACCATCGTGGCCTACCGCAGCGGCCGCGTTCCGGAGGGTTGGCTGCCCTGCGACGGTTCGCCGATTCCGGAGGGCGAGCAATACGGTAAACTGCGTGATCTGATCGGCGTCGCCGTGCCGGACTTGCGGGGCCTGTTCCTGCGCGGCATTGGCCAGAACTCGGACGCGGGCTTTCGTTTTCCGGGCGACGCAGCGCGCGGGTTGGGCGAATTGCAACAGGATGAGCTGAAGGCCCACAGCCACCGCTTCGACGACTACACCTTCTCGCA
>VEPB01000187.1 GCA_012026715.1 Methylococcaceae bacterium
CAGATTGGGATGCAGGGTATGCCGTTCCAATCTGGCCTCGCGCTCAAAACCGGCTTTCTCCAAGGTTCGTTGCGAAGCGAGGTTTTCCACGTCGCAGGTGGTCTGAACCCGGAACAGTGACGGCACCGCCAACGCCGTCCGTGCTATCGCCCGCACGGCTTCCGGCATGTAGCCTTGCCCCCAGAAGGGCCTGGCCAGCACATAGCCGATGTCCATCCCGTCCGCGAGAATTCGCGCGTCCAGCATGCCAATCGGTTCCGCTGATCCGTTCAGGCTCACCACGTAGGGGAAATAGCCGGCATTGTCCTGCCAGGCACGAAGGCATCCCTCGATGAAGGTTCGCGTCGTCTCCAAACAGGTGTGTGGCGTCCACACCATATAGCGGCAGACCTCTGGATCTTGGGCGTAACTGGTGAAGATGATCTCCGCGTCGGCCGGCTTCGGCACCCGCAAATACAATCGGCTGGAATGAATTTCCTCGGGCAACAGGCGTTTCATCGGTGTGGTCGATCGGCTGGAGCGGTCCGGGGGTGTTCTTCGAGAAATCGTTTATGGAAGTAGTGCCGTTGATGGTTTCCGGCGAATTCCGACAACCGGCCGAATTCGCGGTAACCCGGTTTCTCGTAGAAACCCGGAGCCTGAAAGCTGAAGGTATCGAGCACCACATGGCGACAGCCGAGACGGTACGCCTCCGTCTCCGCCGCCCGCGACAAGGATCGACCCTGGCCGGCATTGCGGTGCGCCTCGTGGACCCAGAGATAGGAAACTTCGAGGTAGTCCCAGTAGTAGGTCTTCCCGATCAGGCCGCCCAGGACAGAACCGTCGGCGGCGCGGGCAAGAACGCGCAACGGCCGCCCATCGAACGGCATGAATGCCGAGTTGTACTGCCCGACCTCAGCGATGACGAACGCCTCGTTTTCGGCGCCAGTCGAATCGCTAATCTCGATTTGCATACGGACACTCCCACCGCCGAGGCAGTTGCAGGCCGAGCAGTCGCCGGAACCCTTCACCCCCTTGTGATGATTGGAATAACGGACTCATCGTGAAACCGGACGGCAATGGTCGATCGCTGCAGGCTCACCTGCTTGGCGATGCGATGAACCCCATCCAGAACCCACCGTTTCTCTCGCGCCAACAGAATATCGATCGGATGTTGCAAGTCGCACCGGGCCAATCGTCGCGCCTGATAGGGGGAACGGCCAGGATCGCGAATGACATCAATGGGGCGGACATCGAATAGCAACCCCTGGTTCGGTACCGAAGACCAGAGCGACAATTCCAGCAAATATTCGAATTCTGCACAGGAAATCTGAAAAACCGGCGCCTGTATTTCCCAAATCTTGTGTACATCCCAGTCGAATGGAAGGATGTGATTTTTAAGAATCTCCGGGACGACTTTGGACATCAGTTAAATGGCCGGTACGAATTTCAGACCACTCCCGCCTTGGGCGATCGCCGCTTCCATGTCTTCCAGCGACTTGGCCGGTCCGGAATATCCGGAACAGCCGATGAGCTCGGACAACTGGGTCGAGGAAAACGCTTTCTTCGGGCGCAACAGGACTCCGTCAGGCCTATCCTCAACCTCGAATTCGGTGCCGGGCAACCAATGATGGGCATCGCGCAAGGATTTCGGCAGAATGACCTGACCCTTGCTGGAAAGACGTGTGGTTTCCATGGAACTCTCACAAGGTAAGACTCGGTGAGACCGAACTGTACCCCGATCAATCACGCCCCGAAACCACCAGCAAACCCACGGCTCCAGCTCACTCCGGCTCCACCACCCTCACCACTCCGTGCAGCCCGCTCAATGCGTCGAGGATGCGAAGGCGGCTGTTGGCAGCCATGGGCTCGGGTAGGGTGTTGGCGTCGAACCAGTTCATCTGCGCGATCTCCCCATTGGGCACCGCGGGCACCCCGCCGGAGATACGAGCATAGAGGGACACGACCAGATCGTCGCGAGCGCACTTGTGATAGATTCCAGCCAGATCGCCGATTTCGATCTCGAATCCGGTTTCCTCCCGCACTTCCCGGCGGAGGGCGTCCAGCAGCCATTCGCCGGGCTCGCCCCGACCGCCGGGCGTGGTCCACAGGCATCCGCCATAGTTCTGGCGCACAACCAAGATTCGTCCGTTGGCGGCGATGATGGCGGCGAAAATGCCGAGGCTGGGCATCGCCAGCCCGGTCAACTGGTGCTGCCGGGCTCCGACTGAAGCTCGCGGCACAAGTGCCTGGCTTCCGACACGAAATCCAGCAGTTCGATGGCGCCATAAATGGTTGCGCCCTCCGAGAATCGGCTGCATACCGACCTGGCGATCTCGGCGCCTCCCTGCGAGCCGCTGCCGCCATCCAGCACTTCCGCGGTTCCCGGTATGACGTGATAGCGCAACCGGTCACGGGCGTCGCGGTCTTTCACCACGATGATGCGCCGAGGACGAATCCGCTGGCGCAGGAGATTTCGCGCAAGCTCCAGTGCGGCCAGCAGGGAGCGGTCTTCCTGCGGGTTCAGGTCTTTCAGTTCGCGCTTGCCGGAACGGCTTTCCACCAGCAGGTATCCTGGCAGATAGACGTTCCCCGCCTGGGAAACGCTGAATTGGCCCGACTCCCAAATTGTGAGCACGCCCATACTCGGCTACCTCGATGATGATCGGAGATTTTCGGAGACCTTGGGTGGCCGCCGGTCCGGTTAAAGGACGGCGGAGCAGCCCTCCATGCCGTTGCGGTTGAATAAGACCCGAACTTCCGCCGACATCGACCGGTAGCCGCAGGCGGCAAAGATCGGGATGGACCACCAGTTCACCTAACTGAGTGGAAAACGCGCGGTCGCTGAAAGCGCTGATGTATCCCACCAGAGCGCCGGAACCGTCTCGGGCATGGGCGATGAAGGGGTAAGCGGACAGCGAGCGGCAGACTGACTCTTCGGAGTAGTCGCTACCCCAGCCAACCGACTCCATGAGCGCGGAAAACTCGGCGGCGGCGATGTTCTTGTCGATATGGATCGAGTAAGCCATGCGCCGGTGAGGTTCCACTATTTTTCCGAGCCACCCGCCCGGTAGTTCTTCAACTGAGGAAGCAAATTGCTGAGGGCGCCCTCGCCGAACAGCAAGCCCAGCACCAGGAAGTTCAC
>VEPB01000579.1 GCA_012026715.1 Methylococcaceae bacterium
GGGACGGCGGTAGCATTTGTCGTGGATGCGCTGGCTGTAGAACATCTTCGGCCGACCCTGCCGATCCAGCTCCGGCAGTTTCTCGAAGGTGAGGATGTAAGTGACCACCGCGGTCATTACCTCCGCGATGGGCGGGCAACCCGGCACCTTGATGATGGGCTTGTCGATGATGACCTGATGCACCGGTACCGCCCGGGTCGGGTTGGGTTTGGCGGCCTGCACGCAGCCCCAGGAAGCGCAGGAGCCCCAGGAGATGATGGCCTTGGCGTTGGAGGCCGCATAGCGAAGCTGGTCGACGAAGGGCTTGCCGCCGATGATGCAGTCCATGCCGTCCTCGTTGAGGGGCGGGTTACCCTCCACCGCGAGGATGTAGTTGCCCTTGTGCTGGGTGACGATCTCCTCGACGATGGCCTCGGCGTTGTGCCCGGAGGCGGCCATGATGGTGTCGTCGTAGTCGAGGGAGAGCATGGACAGCACCACATCCTTGGCCAGCGGGTGGCCGGAGCGGATGAAGGATTCGGAACAACAGGTGCATTCCAGCCCGTGCAGCCACAGCACGGGAATGCGCGGCTTGGTTTCCATGGCCTCGGCGATGCGGGGCACGAAGGCCGGGCCCAATCCCAGAGCGGAGGCCGTCAAACTGCAGAACTTGATAAAACTGCGGCGGGTGATCCCTTGCCGGCGCATCACATCGTAAAAGGTTTCGACCATGGCGTGCCCCAGGTTGTCGTTATTTGAGGTCGATGCGGAGAGCGCGGGTGACTGCGGATTCCCCCGGCCATCTCCCTTCGTGTCGGAGAGAGGCCTTGCCGGATCGTGACGGAAAATGCCGGCCGCCGGGATCCCAGTCTGCTGCGCCGGCTGATATTGCGCGTGCTGCAATAACCGGTCAATTTGTGGAGGAATCCTGGGTACGAAGGAGCTGCGGAGGATTTTCCGCGTTAGAAAAAAAAGAGCACTTGAAATCGCTGGTTATGAGGTTTCCGGGACGATTTATGAAGTTGAATCTGGAAACAGTGTGACACCCCTGGGATCCAATTTCTGAGCATGAGGGGCGGGAATGAACGGCTTTGCCGAGGGGGCACCGGCAGGCCGGCTGAGCAAGCTGACATAAGGTGGCTCGAGGGTTTGAGTTTGCCGGCGAGGCCGGGATGACGGTGTCAAACGGGCCGTGTTCGATGTTAGCTTGGCGGAAGCGGTGGAAATGGTTCCCATCGGGGGTGCTCCCACTTATACTACCGCCCGCAAAAAGTGGACATCCAGCTCCGCGGGCTGTGGTCTTCATCACCTTATATCCGACTCTCTAAGGGGAACGACGTGAACAACAAGAACCTACTGGCGGGGATTCCCGTGGCTCTGGCGTTGGCCAGTTCCATCGCGGTGGCCGAATCGAATTACCCGGAACCGTTTGAGCCCAAAGTCATTTACCAGAATGCCGACTTGATCGCGACCTTCGCGAACCGGCCCACGGTGGCGGCAAATGTTACCGCCGCGCCCGCGGCCACGGCTGAGGCTGCTCCGGTGGCGGCAGCGAGCAGCGCACCGGCGGAACCGGTTTATACCAAGGACGAAAGTGCCTTGGCTCAGAATTTCCCGATTTTGTTGCTGGCCGGTGGCTTGTTCGGTGCTTTGATCTGGGTGAGCAGACGCTCGGATCGGCAGGGTTCGTTGTCTTCCCCGGCTGCCCGATTGGCCGATGACGCGCCGACGAGCGCCGCGCCGCTGGTGGTGGGCTTCGCGGGTGATACAGGGGTTTCCAAGTATCTGGAAAGGTTGCCGGCCACGGTTGTCCCTTCGACCGGAGTGGGCAAGTATCTGCGCCGTCTGCCGCCGCCGGTGGTGGTCGAGCCGCCGGAAACCGGGGTGACCCGCTACCTCAAGAGGCTGCCGAAGCCGCCGGTTCTCCCGACGGATGAATCCGGAGTCACGAAATACCTGAAATCCCTCTGAGGTTGTTCCACGAACGCTCGTCGAGGCGATTCCGCAGGCGCCAGTCTCGCGGGATCGCCACCCTCGGCAGACCTGCGCAAGTCCTAGAAATCCTCGGCGCGATAGACGCCTGGGATGCGGTCACTCCGGAGCCTTTGGTTGCTTCGACGTTGACAGCAGTAACCCTTCTATCTTAATTTAGGAATCAGTGCATTTCGTAGAAGATGCATTTTCTCTGCAACCACTATAACGAAGTTGGAGTATTCATCATGGCAAGACCCTTAATTCAGTTGGCATTGGATCATCTCGACGCTGGCGCGGCTGTGAAGCTCGCCGAGGTGACTGCTCCTTATGTCGACATCTTCGAGATCGGCACGCCCTGCATCAAGCACAACGGCATTTCCCTGGTTAAGGAACTGAAGAAGAAGTTCCCCAACAAGCTGGTGCTGGTCGACCTGAAGACCATGGACGCCGGCGAATACGAAGCCACCCCGTTCTACGCTGCCGGCGCCGACATCTGCACCGTGCTGGGCGTCTCCGGCTTGGCCACCATCCAGGGCGTGATCAACGCTGCCAACAAGCATAATGGCGAAGTTCAGGTCGACCTGATCAACGTTCCCGACAAGGCTGCTTGTGCCCGTGAATCCGCCAAGATCGGCGCTCACATCATCGGCGTTCACACCGGTCTGGACGCACAGGCTGCCGGTCAGACCCCGTTTGCCGACCTGAGCACCATCGCCGGTCTGGGCCTGAATGTCCGCATTTCCGTCGCTGGCGGCATCAAGCAGGCTACCGTGCAGCAGGTTGCTCGCGCCGGTGCAGGCATCGTCGTGGTTGGCGCCGCCATCTACGGCGCCGCCGATCCGGTCGCTGCCGCTCGCGAAATCAGCGAACTGGCTTCCGCCGCTTAAATCAGGGGCAAGCGATGCATCGTAAAACGATCATAGACAAGATTTCGAGCATCCTGGAAGCGACGGATCAGGGCTATGACGAAAAGTTGACCGCTATGCTCGACAAGGCTGACCGCATCTTCGTTGCGGGTGCAGGTCGCTCGGCCCTGGTCGCGCGCTTCTTTGCGATGCGGCTGATGCACGGCGGTTACGACGTGTACGTGGTTGGCGAAATCGTCACTCCGAGCGTTCGCAAGGGGGACCTGCTGATCGTGATTTCGGGCTCGGGCGAGACCGAAACCATGATCGCCTACACCAAGCGGGCCAGAGAGTTGGGCGCGGATATCGCCCTGCTGTCGACCAAGAGCAGTTCGACCATTGCCGACATGGCGCACACCGTGTTCCCCATCGGCAAGTCGGATCAATACGGGAAGGTCGTCGGCATGCCGATGGGCACCACGTTTGAGCTGTCGACGCTGATCTTTCTGGAAGCCGTCATCTCCCACATCATCCATGAGAAAGGAATTCCGGAAGAGGAGATGCGGACGCGCCACGCCAACTTGGAGTAGTTGTGTAACGGCCGGGCTTGGACGGCGACACTGAAAGGGCGCCCCGTTTTGCGGGGCGCCCTTTCGCTTTTCTGGCGCTTCGAATTTGTCGAGGTGAAGGCTTGAGGATCAGAACAGTGATCCGTAGATCGCCTCGGTGCGCTCGGGAATTTCAGCGTAAGCCTGCAGCAGGTCGGTTTCCGGTATCAGCAAGGAGGACGTTCCCGCTTCATCCGCAATACGGGCTACGGCCTCGTCGGCGCTCCGCTCCGCGAGGCTTGCAAACAGGACGCAACGGGCCATCCGCATGATGCGGCTGTCATGATCGTGCATCGCCGACGGGAGTAGCCAAAGCTGGCTCTGAATCAGGTGCGGCACCGCATCCGGCAGCTTCCACCGGCGCGCCAGGGCGGCACCCACGTCGGCAAAGGTAAAGCCGTACCGCTCATGCTCCAGTTCGGCCACTCGATCGGGCGATCCTGACGATCGGAGCAGAATTTCCTGACTGTCGGAAGGCCGTACCGAATAGAGCACCAACGACCCGATGTCGTGCAACAGGCCTGCGACGAACAGCCAGCTTTTTTCCTGCGCACGTCCCAGATGGCCCAGGGTGTCGGCGGCGACGCTCATGTAGGCGGCGCGCTGGCCGAAGCTGTCCATGTCCACCAGATCCTGGCGGATGGCCGCGAAGCGGCTGGCCGCAACAGTGGCCATCACCAGGTTGACCAGTTCCCGCGTCCCCACCAGCGCGATGGCCTGCTGCAGGTTCCGGATGTTCCCCGATTGTCCGTAGAAGCCGCTGTTGGCAATTCGCAGCAATCGGGCGGTGAGCGCGGCGTCCTTGGCGATCAGGTTGCCGATGTCGCGACTGGAGCCGGTCGCCACCATCAGGTTCAGTTCGGCCACGATGCTGGGCAGTGACACCAGCCGGATGTCACCACCCAACAAGTCTTCGGGTTGCATGAAGACCCCCTGTCAATGGCTGGCCGGCCAGCGCCAGTCGACGATGTCCTTCGGATCGACGCCGTGCTCGTGGGCGTACAGGCGACAGGCGATCTGGCGGTTGGTGAACTTCTCCTTGGCGTGGGCGCCGGCCACCTTGAGCTTGGGTACCCGGTCGATCACGTCGATAGCCAGGCTGAAGCGGTCGATCTGGTTGTTGATGGCCAGTTCCAGCGGGGTGTTGATGTTGCCCTTTTCCTTGTAGCCGCGCACATGAATGTTTTTGTGGTTGGTGCGGCGGTAGGCGAGCCGGGGGATCAGCCAGGGGTAGCCGTGGAAGTTGAAGATGACCGGCGTGTCGGTGGTGAACAGGCTGTCGAAGTCGCGGTCGCTGAGTCCGTGGGGATGCTCGTATTCCGGCTGCAGCTTGAACAGGTCCACCACGTTGACGAAGCGGATCTTGAGGTCCGGAAACTCCTCCCGCAGCATGGCGGTGGCTGCCAGCGCTTCCAGGGTCGGGATGTCGCCGGCCGAAACCATCACCACGTCCGGCTCCACCCCTTGGTCGTTGCTGGCCCAGTCCCAGATGCCGATGCCCTTGGAGCAGTGGGTGATGGCGGCGTCCATGTCCATGTACTGGAGGTGCATCTGCTTGTCGGAGACGATGACGTTGACGTAGTTCTGGCTGCGCAGGCAGTGGTCGGCGACCGACAGCAAGCTGTTGACGTCCGGCGGCAGGTAGATGCGGGTCACCGCCGAGCTCTTGTTGACCACCACGTCCAGAAATCCCGGATCCTGATGGGTGAAGCCGTTGTGGTCCTGGCGCCAGACGGTAGAGGTGATTAGCAGGTTCAGCGAGGCGATGTCGGCCCGCCAGGGCAGGTGGTTGCAGATCGACAGCCACTTGGCGTGCTGGTTGAACATGGAGTCGATGACGTGGACGAAGGCTTCGTAGGTGGAGAAGAAGCCGTGCCGTCCCGTCAGCAGATAGCCTTCCAGCATGCCTTCCATGGTGTGCTCGCTGAGCATTTCGATGACCCGGCCGTCGCTGGCCAGCTCGGTGCCGTCGGCATCCTCCGGGAAATAGTCGGCGATCCAGAACTTCTTGCTGACGGAATAGACGGCGTTGAGCTTGTTGGAGGTGTTCTCGTCGGGCCCGAACACCCGGAAGCTGGTCATGTTGGCTTCCATCACGTCGCGCAGGAATTCGCCCAGGGGGCGTGTGTTTTCCGCCTCGATCTTGCCCGGCGCCGGCAGCGGCAGGGTGTAGTCGCGGAAGTCCGGCAGCTTCAGCGTCTTGCGGATCAGGCCGCCATTGGCCTTGACGTTGGCGCCCATGCGGCGGTTTCCAGTCGGGGCCTGTTCGCGGATGCTGGCGACGGGAGCCCCGTCGGCATCGAACAGCTCTTCCGGCCGATAGCTGCGCATCCACGCTTCCAGCAGCTTCAGGTGTTCCGGATTCTTCTGGACGGTGGCCAGGGGAACCTGATGGGCGCGCCAGCTGCCCTCGATCTGGTGGCCGTCCAGTTCGGCCGGACCGGTCCAGCCCTTGGGACTGCGCAACACGATCATGGGCCAGCGCGGCCGGACCACCGCGCCGCCGCTGCGGGCGTCTTGCTGGTGGGCGCGGATGGCACGGACGCAGTGCTCCACCGTGGCCGCCATGGCCTGGTGCATCGATTCGAACTCCGAGCCTTCCACGAAGTAGGGGGTGTAGCCATAACCCTTGAACAGGTTTTCCAGTTCCTCGTGGCTGATGCGGGCCAGCAAGGTCGGATTGTTGATTTTGTAGCCGTTGAGGTTGAGGATGGGCAGCACCGCGCCGTCACGGGCCGGATTCAGAAACTTGTTGATGTGCCAGGACGTGGCCAGCGGCCCGGTTTCCGCCTCGCCATCGCCCACCACCGCCGCCACGATCAGGTCCGGATTGTCGAACGCCGCGCCACAGGCATGCGACAGCACATAGCCCAGTTCACCGCCCTCATGGATGGATCCGGGGGTTTCCGGGGTGCAGTGGCTGCCGATGCCGCCCGGAAAGGAAAACTGCCGGAAGAAGCGCAGCAGGCCTTCCTCGTCCAGGCTCTTGTCGGGATAAACCTCGCTGTAGGTGCCTTCCAGGTAAACCGGCGCGAGCACGCCGGGCGCGCCGTGGCCCGGGCCGGCCATGAAGATCATGTCCTGGTCCAGCAGGCGGATGACCCGGTTGAGATGGGCGTAGATGAAGGAAAGGCCGGGGCTCGATCCCCAGTGGCCCAGCAGCCGCGACTTGATGTGATCCGGTTGCAGCGGTTCGCGCAGCAGGGCGTTGTCGCGCAGGTAGATCATCCCCAGGGCCAGGTAATTGCAGGCGCGCCAGAAGGCATCGATGTCGGCCAGTTGGCGGGCGTCCAGGGGCTGGAGGGAAACGGTGGCGCGTGCCGGGCCGAAAGCACTCAGTTCGGCGCGGTCTGAAGTGGAAGGAACGCCATTACTCATGGGTCATCTCCATATAACTTTTGGGAACCCGGATTATCCGGGGGCTAGGCGGCGCCCAGGCCCGTGGCGAGTTCGGCCGGGGTGATGCAGCCGTCCCGGTCGAGGTCCAGGGCGTCGAAAACCGCGTCTGCGCCGCACCATTCCTCGCGGGTGATGAGACCGTCGCCGGCAAGATCGTAGACCAGGAAGATGTTTTTGGCGGCGCGGGCCAGCATCAGGTCGCCCTCCAGCCGAGCCAGCCGGGCCATCAGAAGGTTTTCCAGTGATTCGAGCGCCTTGGAGAAGCCGGCGATGCCTTCCGCCAATTTTTCCGATGCCATGCGGTTCTCGGCATGCATGCGGTCGAAGGTTGCCCTGTCCATCGTCATCTTGCCGAGATCGCAGTGGATGGCCTGGCCGGGATCGAGTTTGCGCGGCAGCGGGCCGATCGTCGACTGCAGCTCCTCCATGAGCGGAGGAGCAATGGTCAACAGGTCGCAGCCGGCCAGTTCGGTGATTTCCCGCATATTGCGAAAGCTGGCGCCCATGACTTCGGTGCGGTGGCCGAATTTCTTGTAGTAGTTGTAAATCTGGGTGACCGACAGGACGCCGGGGTCTTCCTCCGGTAGATAGCTGGTTTTGCCGGTCTCCTTCTTGTACCAGTCGAGGATGCGGCCGACGAAAGGCGAGATGAGAGTGACGCCGGCCTCGGCGCAGGCGATGGCCTGATGGAGGCCGAACAGTAAAGTCATATTGCAGTGGATTCCTTCCTTCTCCAGGATCTCTGCGGCCGCGATGCCTTCCCAGGTCGAAGCGATCTTGATGAGTACCCGTTCCCGAGGCACCCCGGCCGCTTGGTATTGGCCGATAATCTGATGGGCCTTCGCCACGGTCGCGGCGGTGTCGTAAGAGAGGCGAGCGTCCACTTCGGTGGAGACCCGGCCGGGAATGATCTCCAAGATCTTCAGGCCGAAGACGACCGCCAGTCGGTCGAAGGCCAGGGCCACCACTTGCCGCGAGCCCGCGTCGCGGCCTAGTTCGTGGCGGGCGGCGATCAGCGCTTCGTCGACGATGGACTGATATTGGGGCATGGCAGCCGCGGCGGTGATCAGGGACGGGTTGGTGGTGGCGTCGCGGGGCTTGAAGGTGCCGATGGCGCGAATGTCGCCGGTGTCGGCCACCACTACGGTCATTTCCTTCAATTGGTCGAGCAGCGATCTTTTCATGGGATCTCCTGGGCTTTTAAGGCGGATGGGCGAGGGGGTAGTACCTGCCTGGGCCGCCGGGTTAACTATAGGATAGTGGCTTGATCCGGTCGTCTAGTTCCCCGGTTTTCCGTGGACTCTGTCTTTCGTTTTGTTGTAGATTGGCTGGCCGCCGGATTCGGCAGAGATTATGGGCGCCCCGCGTGTCGGGGTTTTTTTTCGTTCCTTGGCGGTAGGCGCCGGGGGCAGGCTACGCTGAGGGGGTAAGGTTCGGATGGATTTGGAAGCCGCGTTGGGCTTGGGAAGCGAGGGAAAGCAGGACGATGACGTGTGCGGCCTGCGCCGCCGCCATCTCATGATCAATCTGTTTCTGGCCGCGTCGGGACAGCCGGTTTGCGACTCCGTCGACAGCGGCCGGTTCCTCTCCACCACCCGCGACCTGCTGGCCGCCTACCGGGAGAAATCGCGGCTGTTGTCCGAATACCTGTGTCCCGCGGATCAGCGCATTCAAGCCTTTCTCGACCGATATCTCGGCGATGTGTGTGATGGCGAAGGGGTGCCGCGCCTGCCCGGCGATACCCTGGTGCTGCACCGGCACGGTCTGGCGCGGGAGCTCTCCCTGCCGCCCGACCGGGCGGCCCATGAATCCAAGTATCTGAAGAGCTATCGGGTTACTCAGGGCATCCTCCACAATCCGCTCAACGACCGCCGCACCACCGAAGGCAGTTTCCACATCGCCGAAGGCGGTCTGCCCATTCCGGGGGACAAGAAGGCGGTGCCTAGACCTGTGTTCGCCCGGTTGCTGCGATCCGCGCTGAATCCGCCGCGGGAGCTGCTGGCGCTCCCGTTCACGGCCGGTCAGGCCGAGCAGGCCGAATTGTTCGTGTGCCTGTTGCTGCGGCCGGTGGTGTGCCCCGAGGTGCCCGGCTTCATCAGTCAGAAGTCCATGGAAGTGCGGGTTTTCGCGCCGGGCAGCCTGGTGTCCAATCTGGATTTTCTGGAGAGCATTTTCGGCAACGCCGGCAATCCGCAGTTGCCGGAACACGATGCCGGCCTCGACGTGGAGCACTGGACTGGCCACAGCGGCTGCATCATCCTGGCGCCGCATCTGGTGGATCTGACCAAGAAGGAACTGGGCTTGCTCCACGTCACCGCCGCCACGCCGCGCCAGATCGCCGAGGGCATGTGTTGGAGCGACGAGAGCGAACGCTACAACGGCGGCAATCCCTTCAAGTTGACGGCGCGCGATGCCTCCGGGGTGATCGTCAGCCTGTTGGCCGACAACTACTACGGTTATGGCAAGAAAGAGGTCAAGACCCAGATCAGCTTCTCGGCCAATCTGTACGGTTTGGCGGAAGAAGAGCACGCCGGCGGTGCGCTGACCTTCGCCCGCCACAGTCACGGCGAGGAATTTGGCGCCGACACCCGTTTCCACGAGACCGACCACAGCCTGGCAGAGGCCCGGGAGCTGTTTGCCGAGATGATGGAGCCGCAGCCGGAAGGCCATGCGGTGGACCGGCGTTATCCCCGGCTGATCTATGTGCCCAAGCATGTGCAGATCGACTTGCCGGCGCGCCAGGTCAGCTGGGAGAAGGATGGCCGGAAATTCGCCATTCCGCTGGACCACGACAAGGTCTACATGCACCCCACCGGCTACAAGGTGACGCTGGAGAAGCATCTGGGAGGACCCACCTGGCGGCTGGTGGGCACCGATCCGGAAGGGGTGTTCTGCCACAAGCCCTGCACCGTGTCTGGAGGCGGCAAGTCGGAGATTTCCAAGTCCATCGAGAACACCATCCTGTTCGGGCCCATCTTCGTGGCCGACCTGGAGGAAGACCTGGATCAGGTGGAACACATCCTGGCGGGAGATTACGCCGACCGGTTGAAGCAGGAACTGCGCACGCCTGGCCACGTCAGCCGCCCGGTACTCAGCCCCAAACGCAGCCTGGGATCGGTCATCAAGCTGCTGACCCCCTCCGAGACTTATTCGGCTGATTACAACGCCTGGGTGGAGAGTATCCCCAACCGGATCAAGTCCCTGGTCTATCTGATCAAGCGCTTCTATCGGCCGGAGTGGGGCAGCGACTGGCGCAGCCGCTTTTCCGTCGATTTCATCAACGGCTGTCCCGCCCATGAGCTGAAACTGGATAACCGGATTCTGGTGGCCTCCAATCTGCGGGTGGGATTCGAGCCCAACGGTTCCTGGCGGGTGTTCAAGCTGCGCCAGGATTTCATTTCTGCGGAGAAGCTTCAGATGGAGGACGACATCACCGCCTCCATCCTGGTGCCATCGGAGGCTTTGAGTTACCTCAACAGGCCTCTGGAGCGGCCGTCGGTCAAGCTGACCCATAACTGCGAGTATCGCTTTTTCCAGCGGCCCGACGCCGCCATCCATCGGGGGTTGGACAAGCAGGCCGAATTGGATCTGAGCAAGCCGGGCAATTTCCTTTCCAATTTCGAGCCGCTGGATCGGCAGGCTTTGGCGGCCGAAGTCCACGACGTCATGGAGATGGAGCGCTACAGCCGTCCCATGGCCAATTTTCTGCGCCAGGCACAGAACCTGGGCGGCGAATACACGGTCTCCTCGGCCCGGCCACGCCTGGTCAACGGCAAGCCCAGCAAGAACCCGCGCTATCTGCAGCTGCGCGCCGATCTGGAGGACGGCTTCAAGAATTACGTGGCGGAGATGGGGATGCGGCTGTACCGCAAGCTGCCGCCGGACCGGCCCCTGTGCTTCCCGGTGGACGCCGTCCTGTCCGGGCGCCGCAACAACCCCGCCAATCCGGCCAAGGGCATCCGCGCGCTGGCGGTATACAGCCCGCTGCACTACCAGGAATTGCCCGAGCTGTTCATGGACTACATCTGCAGCCTCAGCGGCAAATCGCCGTCCACCACCGGGGCCGGCAGCGAGGGCGCGCTGACCAAGGGGCCGTTCAATGCGGTGCGGTCGGTGGTCGACCTCAACAATGCCCTGGTGGGCTTCATCGTGTCCGGTTACGGCGGCTTCAGCACCCCGGCCGGCCACATCGGCACCAAGGGCCGGATCGATCACGACATCAGCCTGTTGATCCCGGAAATTTGGGCGAGGCTGCCGGTTCGGACCCGCGACCCCCGTTATCTGATCGCCGAGGGCCATCTGGAGGCGGTGGCGGATTACCAATACCAGGGCCGTACCATACTCGCGAGCCGGCTGGGCTATCGCATTACCCGCCACTTCGTCCACAGCTTTCTGGGGCGGATCTTCGACAGTCCGGCGGCGGTATTCGACGAGGAGTTGTTGAAGCCCGAGGTCCAGGACCCGGAAGCCTTCGCCGAAGGCATCGAGCACATCGTGGAGAATCAGCGCAAGGTGGCCTTGCAGTATTTGGAGGACGGCAGCGTGGACGATGCCTGTCCCCCGCTCAAGGCCTTGCTCCACATCATGGCCGACGGAGCCTATCAAGGCAGAGACTTGCATCATCCGGAAATTCGCGGCTTGTTCGACCGCGCGGCGGTGATGGAATCGGAGTGGTACCGGCAGCGGTTGGTGACCCGCCAGCGCCGGGAACAGGTCCTATGGCAGCGCCACTGCGCGTATCTGGAAGGCTATCTGAATAGCCACCGCAACAGCGTCGCGGCGACCGAACTGGGATTGTCGCAGCGGTTGGAGCAGGCGCGCGTGCGGTTGGCGGAAGTCAACCGTCCCGATTACTGGCAGAGCCTGCGTGGCACCATCGGGGCCGATCCGAGCTTGTAAAGGCTGGGGCGAAGATCGCAGAGGCGGCTGACCTGGCGTGCTGCGATTCCCCTGCTGGAGCGCCTGCACCTGCCGGAGCCGCCCCCGTGGCAAGCCGCCGTCACCTAGCGAATGTCTACAA
>VEPB01000359.1 GCA_012026715.1 Methylococcaceae bacterium
CTGCGAATTCCGCTCCCATTCGGCCACTGATTCCATGAGTATTCGGCCACCCGTTCCACGGGCATCCGGCCACTGATTCCACGGCCATTCGGCCACCCCCGGGCGGGGGCGACGCTGGGTTCTTCACCCTTATGATCGGCCGCTTTTTCGGAGCGAGAGACCGAGGTGGAGCGATTCCCTATGCGTATGATTCGAGAAGTTCTCCGGCTGAAGCTGGAGTGTGGTCTGTCCGACCGGCAAATCGCCAAGACGGCGGGCATGGCCCGCAGCAGTGTCGGCGAATACCTGCGCCGGTTCCGCGAATCGGAACTGGTGTGGCCGTTGTCGCCGGCACTGCAAGACCGGGATCTGGAGACCTGCCTGTTCCCGCCGCCACCGGCGATGCCCAGCGAGCAACGTCCGGTGCCGGACTGGCCGACCGTGCACGCCGAAATGCGCCGCAAGGGCATGACCCTGATGCTGTTGTGGCAGGAGTACAAGGCGGCCAATCCGGATGGCTTCCAGTATTCCTGGTTCTGCGATACCTACCAGGGCTGGCGCCAACGGCGCGATCTGGTGATGCGCCAGACCCACCGGGCCGGCGAGAAGTTGTTCGTGGATTTCTGCGGCCAGACGGTGCCGATCACTGATCCCGGGACCGGCGAAATCCGCCAAGTGCAGATCTTCGTCGCGGTGCTGGGGGCGTCCAGCTACACCTATGCCGAGGCGGTGGAAACCCAGGGGTTGGCCGACTGGATCGGCGCCCATGTGCGGGCGTTCCAGTTCTTCGGTGGATGCCCGGAAGTCCTGGTGCCCGACAATCTGAAATCGGGCGTGACCAAGGTCTGCCGCTACGAGCCGGATATCCAGTCCAGCTACGCCGAGATGGCCGCTCACTACGGCGTGGCGGTGGTGCCAGCGCGGGTGCGCAAGCCCAAAGACAAGGCCAAGGTGGAAGCCGGCGTGTTCCTGGTGGAACGCTGGATCCTGGCCCGTCTTCGCCACCGGATCTTCTGCTCGCTGAGTGCGCTCAACCGAGCCATCGCCGAACTGATCGAAGACCTCAACCGGCGTCCGTTCAAGAAACTCCCTGGCTGTCGCCACTCCGCCTTCGAGAGCCAAGACCGTCCGGCGCTGAAAGCGCTGCCGGCGGTGCCCTACGAGTTCGCTGAGTGAAAGCAGGCCAAGCTGCACGTGGACTATCACGTGGAGGTGGAGGGCCATTACTACTCGGTGCCTCACACTCTGGTGGGTCGCAAGATCGACTTGCGTTACACGGTCACGACCGTCGAAGCCTTCCACCAGGGTCAGCGGGTGGCCTCTCATGCGCGGGTGGATTTGCGCGGCCGCCACACCACGGTGGACAGCCACATGCCGCCGCACCACCGCCACGCGAAGTGGTCGCCTGAACGGCTGATCCACTGGGCGGAAAAGACAGGACCCGCCACCGCGCAGCTGGTCACCGCCATTCTCCACGGCCGCCGCCATGTCGAGCAGGGCTACCGCTCCTGTCTCGGCATCCTGCGGTTGGGCGAGCGTTTCGGCGCATCCCGTCTGGAAGCCGCCTGCCGACGGGCGATCTCGATCAAAGCCCTGAGCTACCGCAGCGTCGAATCCATCCTGTCCCACGGCCTCGACGCCCAGCCCATCCTCCCCGAACCCGTCACGCCCCACCTGCAGCACGACAACCTGCGCGGGCCTGAGTACTTCCATTGATCTGGAGAACCCCATCATGCTGAACCATCCCACCTTCGAACACCTGCGTCGCCTCAAACTGACCGGCATGCTCAAGGCTCTTCAGGAACAGGAGCAGATGCCCGAGATCGAGCAACTCGACTTCCTGGAACGCCTGGGGCTGTTGGTCGACCGCGAACTCCAGGAACGCGACAACCGCCGCCTGGCCTCACGGTTGCGCTTGGCCAAGCTGAAACAAGCCGCCTGTCTGGAAGATCTGGACCTGAAAACCCCCAGGCAACTAGACCGCGCCCTCATCCAACAGCTGGCCGACGGCCGTTGGATCGGCCAACACCTCAACATCCTCATCACCGGTCCCACCGGCGTGGGCAAATCCTTTCTGGCTTGTGCCCTGGCCCAAAAGGCTTGCCGCCAGGGTTACACCGCCTTCTACCAGCGACTGCCCCGGCTCCTGACCGAACTGGAGATCGCCCGCGGCGATGGCCGTTATCCCAAGCTGATGCGGCAACTGGCCAAGGTCGACGTCCTGGTGCTGGACGACTGGGGGCTGGACGCCGGCCTCAACGATCGCCAGCGCCGGGACCTCCTGGAAATCCTCGACGAC
>VEPB01000193.1 GCA_012026715.1 Methylococcaceae bacterium
CGGCGACGGCGGTTTCCTGGCCAAGACCGATTATCCGGTCGGCGGCGGGGTGACCGGGCTTGCCCTGGGCGACCTGGACGCCGACGGCTGGCCGGACATCGTCACCGCCAACAACGCCGGCAACAATGTGTCGGTACTGCTGAATTCCGGCGGTTCGGGGTTTGCCACCCAGGTGGCGTACCCGGCCGGCACTCAGGCTCGCAACGTGGCGATCGGCGACATCGATGGCGACGGGCGGCCCGACCTGGCGGTCACCAGCGCCGCCGGCAACAGCGTGGGGATCTTGAGCGGCATTGGCGACGGCACATTCCGGGCGGCGCAGAGCTTCCCCACCGGACAGACGCCTTGGGGACTGAATCTGGGAGACCTCAACGGCGACGCCAAGCCCGATCTGGCGGTGGCCAACTGGGGGTCGGATTCCGTGTCCATCCTGCTCAATCAACGCACCGGCAATTTGTTCCAGACAAAAACGGACTACCCGGTGGCCAGTGCGCCCTATGCGATCGGTGCGGCCGATCTGAACGGGGACTCTTCAGTGGATCTGGTTTCGGCCAACCAGGGGAGCCTGGTCGGTCAAGTGATGACGCCGGGGTCGGTATCGGTCATTCTCAATGGCGGCAGCGGAAGCTTCGCCGGCCATGTCGACTACGCCACCCAGACCAACGTGGGCTTTGGTTCGATGGTGCTCGGTTTGCTCGACGGTGACACGCTGCCGGATGTCATGGTGACCAACAATTTGAGCAGCAGCCTCTCCTTCCTGAAGGGAGCCGGTAGCGGCACGCTGGCCGACCAACTCCCCTATTTGTTGCAGTCCCCGCCGAGCGGAATGGTGGCCGGCTTACTGGACGGTGATTTGGCGCTCGATTTGGTTGTGTTGAACGGTGCCGGAATCGACGTGTATACCAGTAACGGACAGGTTGCCGTGCCCAGCACGCCGACATTCAACTACCCGGTTTCCGGCACGCTGGAAGGCGCGGTCTTGGCGCAGCTCGACGGCACCGGCGGACTGGATCTCGCCGTGACCAATACCTCGACTTCCGGCGACCAGCTCCTGGTGTTTTCCGGCAACAGCGCCGATGGCAGTTTCGGGGCGTCGCCCGTTCCTTACCCGACGGGCACCACGCCCGTCGCGGTGGCGGCGGGAGACGTGAACAAGGACGGTTCAACCGACCTGGTGGTGGCGAACTTGGGCAGCAACACCGTTTCCCTGTTCCGGGGTGGCGATGGATTTAGTGCCAAGCGGGATTTTCCGGTTGGCCTCGCGCCGCGTTCCGTGGCTCTGGCCGATCTCAACGGCGATGCCAACCTGGACATGATCGTTGCCAGCGAAGCGGCCGCTTCCGTTTCGGTGCTGATCGGCAACGGCAGCGGCGGGTTCTGGGCACCGGTTCCCTACCCGGTGGGAGGATTCGCCTTCAGCCTGGCGGTGGCCGATTTCAACGGCGACAGCAAACTCGACGTCGCCACCGGCAACTGGGGCACCAACTCGGTATCGGTGCTCCTCA
>VEPB01000550.1 GCA_012026715.1 Methylococcaceae bacterium
GGCGGTGGTGCTGAATCAACCGCCTCTCCTTGTGGGGTTGGGGAGATGGCCTTGGCGCCCAAGGCTGCGGCTCCGGGACAATTCGGCTGCGTCGGCGGACAATCGCTGGCCTGAGCCGGGACTTCGGCCCAGGCGATGGACGCCAGTAGCAAGCCGCCGCCAGCCAGGCCCAATGCTCGTCTGGCGGCGGCAACGACCACGGCCTGAATCCGCCGCCGCGCCGCAGTCAACGTGGCGGACCGGAAGCGGGTTCGGCCAATATTCGGGAGGCCGCGTTCACGGTCAAAAATTGAACCGGGCCGACGCCTGCAACCGGTGCAGATCGCCGGTTTCCCCGTCGACGCGTTGGCGGGTGACATAGATGTACTCGACCCCGAAAGTCGTCTGCGGAACCGGGCTCCACAGCAGATTGACCGTCAGCGACTGGGCTTGCCGATTCATTTCGCCGGTCACGAAGGACGGCTGGTCCGCCTTCACGAAGCCATAGCCGACGGTGGATCGCCAGCTCTTGTCCCACCAATGCTGGTAAGCAACCAAGCCGCCGTAGGTGTTGACCAGCCGCAGCCGCCCGGTGGCGTCGAGAGCTGCGTCTTCGAAAGCATTGACGGCGGCATAACGGCCCAGGGCATCGCCGTAGTTGAGCATGAAGCGCAGGTTGTCGAGACCGAAGGTGTTGATGCGGCCGGCCAAGCTCACCGCGCCACCCCAGTCTTCCTGGGCGTCCTTGGTCTTCAGCGTGACGTAACGGATCTGTCGGCCGACGCCACTGATGGAGAGCGAACCCCAATCAGGGTTGTAATTGAGGCGGGCGACGATGTCGGGATAACGCAGCGTGTCTTCGTAGGCGAAACCGTAGCCGTCCGCCGCGATCTTGTTGGCGGGAGCGGCCCACAGGCGGCTGCGCGGCGATTCGGCGGCCACCTGGAATTCCAGCGGGGCACCGGCGACGGTGAACGGCTGGGTCCAGCGAATCTGCGGCTGCCGGCCGTACAGCAAGGCCCCGACCGGGCCCGTGGGATCCAGGGTGTCTGGAATGGCCGAAGTGTTCAGTAAGGTCGTCCAGGTCTGTCCGGCCAGGAAGTTGCCGATGGAACCGTAGGCGTGGCGCAGGCGCGGCGTATAGTTGAAGGTATCTGCGGCCCCGAGCAGGTCCAGTTCGAGGAAGGTGTTGATGTCGCCCCAGGAGCTGGGGGTGAACGACTTGAGCCAGAAGCGGCTTTCCTTGGCATGGAAGGTTGAGCGGCTGCGTTCTCCCAGACGATCGGCCCCGATGGGGATCTGTCCGAGCACCAGATGCTGATTGCCCAGCTTGTCGCGGCCCATGCCGATGTTGCTGTAGTTGGCGTCTAGCTTGACATAGCCGCCGAAGCCAATGGAGGTATCGGTGCCCGGAATCTTGAAGCTGTCTTTGACGTCCCCTGCGGTCACTGCTGGCTTGGTGGGCTTGGCGGGCTCGATCGGAGCGGTCGTGGCAGTGGCGGCAGTCTTGGCCTGGCGTTTTTCCAGTTCGTTCTGTTGTAGTTTGCTTTCCAGTTCGTGGATGCGCTGTTCCGATTGTTTGGCCTGATTTTTCAACTCCGAGACTTGGTTGCTCAATTCCTTGAGCAGCGCCCGCAGGTCTTCTTCGGCGAACGCTGCAGGGGATAAGGTCAACAAGGCGATTGGAATCAGCCGGTTCATGAGGTTGTTCATGGCGGACCCCCCCTCAGGGTTTGAGCTTGCGGAATAGCTGATGGCAGGAGGAGCAGGTCAGGGTGATCTGGTCCAGGGGTGCGGGTATGGCGTCGAATTGGCGGTGAGCGGTCTGGTCGCGAAGCGTGTTGGCTTCGTCCCGCAACTTTTTAGCCAAGCCCCGAAAGGCCGTTTGTTCACCTTCCGCCAAATTCAACGCCGGCATCCTGGTCAAGATCGTGTCCACGGCGCTACCGAGTTCGGTGGCCGTGGCGGCCATCTTCCGGGCATAAATATCCCGTTCCTGGTCCAGTTCGGGCTGGGTTTTGAACCGATCGAACATCACGTTGTTCATTCGATCCATCAGCTCCCGCAGACGGCTATCGTTGAGGGCGTGCAGGGCCGGTTCGCCGGTATCCGGTAGGCCTGTCAGAGACGGCCGTCGGTTGGGTTCCGAACAACCGACGAGAAGCAAAAGCACCAAAGGAACGAACAGGAAGATGCGCGTATTCATGGGGCTCTCCGGAGTTAGGTGATGTTTTTATTCTCCGTGTTTGAGGATAGAAGGTTTTCCCCGCTGCGCTTGTGTTGGCGGACGTCTGAGGATCTGGGGGCATCGTCGCGGTTGCCAAGGAAGGAGTCGAGACCTTTCGCCATCCTCCCGATACCGGTGAATCGAGTTCGAACAATAAGTCATGACCGCCAGATCGCCTCAGCATATTCCTCAACATTCGACGGAGGCGGCGGGCAAGCTTTTTGGTGTCGATGGCGTATGGGGCGGAGTGCCCACGATGCGGTCGAGGCCGCGCGAGGCTACGTTCTGGCCGGCAAGGACTGGGTGGTGGATTTGGACATCAGCGCATTTTTCGACGAAGTGGACCATGACATCCTCCTGGCAGCGATCGGGCGAAAGGTCCGCGACAAGCGGGTGCTGAAACTGATTGGGCGGTACCTGAGGGCTGGCAACGGACGGATCGCGGCCGCCGGGGCGAGTCTGGACAAGTTGAAAACAACGTCCTGCGACTCTGGGATGCCCAAGTCAGCCTAGCTCTGGAAGAACGCATCGAACGCTGGCAACAGTACATCCGGGGTTGGTCAAACTACTTCGAGCTGTGCGAGTACCGGCGAGCGATCCATGTACTGGAAAGTTGGATGCGTCGGCACATGGGGAAGTCTTTTGGCAGCGCTGGGATAACCGGAAGGGCCGGGCCAATGCGTCGCGCCGATTGGGTGCCAAGCCTTATCACCAGAAGCAAGCGAGTGGTTCGGCTGGCACTTGGCGGGTTACCCGCAGCCCGATGTTACAGACGGTGCTTAACAATGACCGCCTGCGATGCGGGGGGCTGTACGTACCATCAGACCGCTGAGCCGAACGATTGACGACGCCACGAGTTGAAGCTGCTCAAGACGGTGCGGTGGTATGGTTATAAGCTGGATGCGGGTGACGCGCGGAACTTGATTCAGCCGGGATTCTGGTCGTCCAGAAAGGCCTTCAGATCGTCTCGTACATCGGCGGCGAGCGTCTTGGTTTTCAGCTTTTTCTTAAGGGATGCCATCAGCTTGCGGTAGCTTTTGGAATCGCTGTCGAGTCGCTGGATGTGGTAGGTGAGGGTGTCCAGGGCTGATTGTTGGACGGTCTCCGCCTCGTCTTCGAGGGCTTGGAGCAGTGCGCCCAGCGTTGTTCTGTCGGGTTTCTCGATCTCCCGCAGGCTGTCCGCCGCCGTCCTGCGGACATCTGCCTCGGCGTCGGTTTTCAGAGCATGCACCAATAGCTGTTCGGCTTCCGGCGTCGGGTACGCGGCAAGCTGTTCGGCACCGATGATGCGCTCTTCCGGACGTGCGTCGCGAAGCGATGTGGCAGCGTCAGCTACTTGCTCGCGGATGATCGCCTCGTTTCCGAGAGACGAGTCCGAATTTTCTTGTTCCAGTGAAGAAGTCACCGCCGCCGCCAAGGCCTGCAGGTCGATGGGCAGATTCCGGAGATCGGGGTGAGAACTGGCGTTTGGTGTCAGAATGGCTTTTTCAGCAAGAAAAGGGGGCTTTTGATCGGGATCGAGGAGCATGGAAGGTGCGACGGCCAATCCGAATAAGGACAGGCCTAGGAGCAACTGTCGTCTGCGGAGCATTGGCGCTCGTCTTTGGTTGCCTGGATGGATTGGGTTAGATGGAAACGAGAAAAGGGCGCTTAGCGCCCTTTTCTCGAATAGAGACGAACAGCGAATCTCGGGAAAGCCTTAGTTCGTGTTGTCGATGACGCCGTTGAGGTTGTCGGCACCTTGGGCAGGTTCGGCAGGCGGCGTGAAGCAGGTTGGTTGAGCCCAGTTATTGGCCAGGTGGTCCGCGGTGTCGATGACCATCTCGTCGCCCAGGTTGCTGGTGTTGGTTCCGTCGAGATCATTGAAGCCGGCAGGCACCTTGTTGAGGCCCAATGCAGTGCGGATTCGCCAAGCGACGGCATGGTCGGTACAGGATGTGTCGCCGGACACGCCGATCGCGCCTACCTTGACGATGCTCGTGGTCTCCCCAACAGTCACCGACTTATAGAGGGCGAGACCTCCGCCGAATACGTTAACGCCACCCATGGCCTTGCCTTTGAGAGGGTCCTTGGCGGTGCCGAATTTCGCGGCGCTTCCTGTCTTGTCGGCACCTTTGTATGCAGTGGCGGTGTCAACCGGATTGCTGTGTTGGAGGCCGTATAAGCTGCCACCTTCTTGGACCAAACCGTATAGATTAGCCGTCGAGATGGAGAAGCCATCCAGGCTGAAGGCATTGGCGGTATTGGCTTTTTGCGCGGAGATAACTCGGCTCCCTAGCCAGCTCTTGTTGCCGATGTTGGCGCCGATTGTCTTGTTTTCGTCCTTGGCGCGGGCAGTGTTGACGACCTGACAGACAACGCCTTTTTCGTCAACGGCGGTAACCCACATTTCTAGGCCAAAACCACCGCCGTTTGCTGCGTTGTGGTTGGTGGTTCCCTGGTTGCCGCTGACAACGGTGTTGGCGACTGCTTCCAGACCGCCACCGGCTTCGGCGGCTGCTTTGATGTCGTCGCAGGAGGCAAGGGCCGTTTGGCTGATCGCAGCGACGGAAACGGCGCACAGGGACTTGAGGAGCGTACTTTTCATTTAGGGTTCTCCGTGTTTGTATACTTGACTGTTTTTTGCACATGCATGATCGAAGCGGCGGCTCGGTCTCCCGCTGGTCTGCCCGTGATAACGCAATCGCCGCGCACCCGGTTCGCTCGCATTGGCGATAGCCTTTATACGAGTCGGAAAATACTAACGCAAGGTAAAATTCCCAAACGATCTCTCGTCGGGCGGCGACGTCGGGGTATCGGCGGAGAAAACGTCAGGACAATAAAAAGCCCCAATGCATCCTGCATTGGGGCTTATCGCCTGCTTGGTTGGCAGAGTCCATCCGTGGCAGCTTTCCTGCTGGGTATCCTTCGAAATCCCTATCCTGGGTCGGCGACGGTCAAAGTGTGGACGAAGTCACAGTGTTTGGCTGTAGTACACGGATGATTTTTTTGTAAGACGAGGCTTACAAGGTTTGCCTCGCGAGACAGTTCTGTTACACCCCCCGGTTTTGTCTCGACGGTTGGCAGGTTATCATCTCAAGCTTTGGTTCAACTGATTGCTGACATCCATGAATCGTACGGCGGAGATTAAGCGCGATACGCTGGAAACCCAGGTCCGGGTCCGTCTCGATCTCGACGGCACCGGCAAAGGCGACATCCAGACCGGCGTTCCGTTCCTCGATCACATGCTGGACCAGGTCGCCCGGCACGGCATGATCGACCTGGAGGTGCAGGCCGAAGGCGA
>VEPB01000104.1 GCA_012026715.1 Methylococcaceae bacterium
TCCTTGCCGTAACTGGCCTCATCGATGGCCAGCGCCCGCCGCACCAAGGGCTCGGCCTCGGCCAGGCGGTCGGTGGCCAGTAGCAACTGCGCCAGGTTGTTGAGGTCTCTGGCAACGTTCGGATGATCCTTGCCGTAACTGGCCTCATCGATGGCCAGCGCCCGCCGCATCAAGGGCGCGGCCTCGGCCAGGCGGTTGGTGGCCTGAAGCAACTGCGCCAGATTGTTGAGGGCGGTAGCGACATTCGGATGATCCTTGCCATAGCTCGTTTCCATAATACCGACCACCCGCCGCATCAAGGGCTCGGCCTCGGCCAGGCGGTTGGTGTCCCGAAGCAAAGCGGCCAGGTTGTTGAGGTCTCGGGCGACGTTCGGATGATCGGGGCCGTAGCCGGCCTCGTCGATGGCCAACGCCCTGCGCATCAAGGGTTCGGCCTCCCGGTACAAGGCTTTCTCGAGGAGTAATAGCCCGACCCGATTCATCAACCGGGGGGTCGGTTCGGCGATGGCGGCGGCATCGGCATGAGCGGCGACGGTGCGAACATGGGGCAGCAAGGGCTCGAGTCGCGGCCAGTCTCGCACATCTTTCGGATCGCCCACGAAGGCGGCATCGATCCAGCCCAGGGATTCGGTCAGCGTGGCGCCGGCGGCGGATTGGCGGGCGACTTCCTGCACCAGGCGATGGACGGTGAAGCTGGCCGTCCCATCGGCGCGGGTCACCAGGGAATAGGTCTCCAGTTCCGCCAGAGCGCCGTAGCCATCGCCGGTGTCCTCCGCCCCCGGTACCGCCACCTCCAGCAGCGATTCCGGTATGGGTTCCGGCGCCAGCCAGGCCAGCCGCTGGAGCAGCCGGCGGGCCGGTTCCCCCAGTTGATCGAAGGAGGTCTGCCAGGTGATGGCCACGCTCCCGGGGTATTGCATCGTGCGGGTGTCGTACCACCGCAGCACCCGGTCGCGCCGGGTCCGCCATTGCTCCAAATAGCCCGCGAGGCTCAAGCGGCGCTGGGCGATGTAAGCGCCGGCCTGTTCCAGCGCCAGGGCGAGGCCGCCCAACTCCACCGCGATTTCACCGGCCCGAGCGGCATCGGCGGCCAGCAGGCGGCGACGGCCGTCGGTGCGGGCCAGCAGGAAGTCCACCGCCGCCGCCGCCGGCAGCACGTCCAGCGACAAGGCATCGACCGCACGGCTCCATTGGCTGATACGGCTGGTGATGAGCACATGGCCGCCAGCCAGTCGGGGCAACAGGGCCTCAACCGCCGTGGCCGCCGTTTCACAATCGACGTTGTCCAGAATCAGCAGCCAGCCGGGATGACGCTGCAGCCACGCCAGGACCGCGGCGGCCTGGACGGCTTCCTCGGCAACCTGGTGCTCCGGCAGGTCCAGGACGGTGGACGCACACAGGGCGGCCAGGTTGCGTTGCAACGCCTCCGGGCTGTCGGCGCCGACCAGCAGCAAAGCGGAATAGTCGGCGGCGTGGTGCCAGGCGTATTCCACCGCCAGCCGGGTCTTGCCCACCCCTCCCAGCCCGTGAACGGCCTTGCCGACGATGGCACTGGCAGCGGTCGCGGCGCCACGGATCAGGCTGGCGTGTAAAGCCTCCAATCGGTCCTCGCGGCCTTTGAACAGATCGCCGAGACTGAGAAAGGGCAAATGGATGATGGGTTTCGCCGGCCCGGCCCGCCCCAGGATGTCGTGCAGCTTCGATCGCAACACCTCCAGGGCAAGGCCCTCGGCGCTGGCGAAGCGGAAGCCGGGATAACGCTCCATCGCCGCCAGGCGCTGCAAATGCTCCTGCTGGGCCTCGCGTTGCTGCGGAAGCAACTGGTAACGGCTGTCCCGCGGCGCGACATCGGTGGGCGCGGCAATGATGAGCGGCTTGCCATGATAAAGCGCCAGCCAGGCCTCCCATTGGGTATAGGACAGCGCGGGGGCGCCCGGCTGAAGGAAGGGAGCGAGGGGCGGTAGCCGTTTGTCCAGATCGGGATAGCGGTCGCGGATCACCGTCAGCGACGGTGTCTGCGCCGGCGCGCCGGTCATGTCGCCCACCAAATGAATCACCGCGTCGCACTGCCGGATGTAGTCGTCCAGCATGTCCAGGGTTTCGGTCCCGGTGACGATGAAATCCTCCTGCACTGCGACCGAGACATTCGGCCGGGTGAGGTGATGGCGCAGTTGCTCGCGGTAGCTGCCGAATTCCGCGCTGACGGTCGATAGGAAGATTTGTACGCCCACCTTAGCTGGTCTCCCGGTTTGGACTGTGATGCTTGCTCCCGTCGCCGGGCCGGTAAGCCGGGAGGCATCGCACCCCGTCCCTGCCTAGCTCTGAAGGCAGGTTGGGATTGTCGACGGGAAGCGGATCGATGTCGAGAGACTGGTCGGGTCCGCGTTCTCCTCGACGGGAGGAGGGGGCAAAGGTCGCGAATTGTGCGGACGAGGTGCCCGCGACCGGGAGGGCTGAGGCAGGGACAAAAAAAGGGGCCCGAAGGCCCCTTCTCGTTCCGGTTCGATTCCGGCTAACCGCCGAAATCGTCCAGCATGATGTTTTCCCGCTCCACCCCGATGTCCAGCAACATCTTGATGACGGCAGAGTTCATCATGGGCGGTCCGCACATGTAGTACTCGCAGTCTTCCGGGGCCGGGTGGTTCTTCAGGTAGTTCTCGTAGAGGATATTGTGGATGAAACCGGTGTAGCCGGTCCAGTTGTCCTCGGGTTTCGGCTCGGACAAGCCGATGTACCACTTGAAGTTTTCGTTCTCCGCCTGCAACTGGTTGAAGTCGTCGACGTAGAACATTTCCCGGTAGGAACGGGCGCCGTACCAGAACGTGATCTTGCGCTTGGTCTTCAACCGGCGCAGCTGGTCGAAGATGTGGGAACGCATGGGCGCCATGCCGGCACCGCCGCCGATGAACACCATTTCGGCGTCGGTCTCGCGGGCGAAGAATTCGCCGAACGGCCCCGAGATCGTTACCTTGTCGCCCGGCTTCAAGTTGAAGATGTAGGAGGACATGATGCCCGGCGGAACGCTGTCGTTACGCGGCGGCGGCGTGGCGATGCGCACGTTGAGCATGACGATGTCGTTCTCTTCCGGATAGTTGGCCATGGAGTAGGCGCGGATGGCCGGCTCGGTGACCACGGACTCGTACTTCCACAGGTTGTATTTGTCCCACTCGTCGCGGAAGCGTTCCTCGATGTCGAACTGGTCGTATTTCAGCTTGTAGGCCGGGCATTCGATCTGGATGTAGCCGCCGGCGCGGAAATCCATGGTCTCGCCCTTCGGCAGTTCCAGCACCAGTTCCTTGATGAAGGTGGCCACGTTGTGGTTGGAGCGCACGGTGGCTTCCCACTTCTTCACGCCGAACACGTCGTCGTGCACGTGGATCTGCATGTCCTGCTTGACCGTGACCTGGCAGGCCAGACGGTCGCCCTCCTTCGCCTCGCGCTTGGTGATATGGGAAAGCTCGGTGGGTAGGATATCTCCGCCGCCCGAATTCACCTTGACCTTGCACTGACCGCAGGTACCGCCGCCGCCGCAAGCCGAGGAAACGAACATGTTGTTCTCGGCCAGGGCGGTCAGCAGCTTGCTGCCAATGGGCACGTGGATCTTTTTCTCGTGGTTAATCTCGATCTCGACGTTGCCCTCGGCCACCAGCTTGGACTTGGCGCCCAGGATGACGAATACCAGCGCGATCACGATGACCGTGAAAAAGGTAACTCCCAGAATAATTTCCAACATTGCGTTTTATCCTTCAGAGCTGAATGCCGGAGAACGCCATGAATCCCATGGCCATCAA
>VEPB01000051.1 GCA_012026715.1 Methylococcaceae bacterium
AGCCGGTAGGCGCGGGTCGCCACCGGCAGCACGAAGTGGCGCTTGCCGTTGACGATCATCTCGTCGCACAGCAGGCCCATGTGGCGGTCGCGCATGGACTGCACGTAGCGGAACTGGTTGTCGGCGTCGAAATTGCGGTCCTGCAGCACCACCGGCAAATCGTATTCGCCCCGCGGCAGACTCAGCGCCTTTTCTTCCGGATCGGTCACGATGATCAGCCCGGCCAGCCCCTTATAGACATGGTGCCCGGTCAGTTCGTGGGTGTGGGCGTGGTACATGTAGGTACCCGCACGGTTGGTGATCTGGAATTCGTAGACATAGCCGCCGCCGGGCGGCACGTCGTACATGGGATGACCGTCCATCGGCTGGGGCACATGCAGCCCGTGCCAGTGGATGACGTTCCGTTCCGGCAGCTCGTTCTTGAAATGGAAGCGGACCTTCTGCCCTCGTTCCAGGAAAAAGATCGAACCCAGATGGGTGTCGGCGAGCTGGGCGATGATGCCGTCCTGCCCCTTCAGCAGCTTGCCCTGGTAGGTCCAAACCTTGGTGGGCGTGCCCGGCAGGATGTGGGCGACGGTCTCGACGGCGCGGATTTCGATTTCCACGTCGGGATGAAAATCCGGCGATGCCTCCCGGCCGACCCGGCCGCCCGCTTCGGCGAACGTCCAGCGCGGCAGGGTAGCAGCGGCCAGGGCGCTGAGCCCGGCCATCTGCAGGAAATGGCGGCGGGAACGATCGGTGATGTCGTGCATGGCTAACCTCCTCGTGTGGCGTCCCGATCTCTGTCGGATCGGTGACTGTTTTTGTGAGCCCCGGTTGCTTCCGGGTTGCCTCGCCCAAAGCGCGAAGCTGCCATGAAGATAGCCCGATTCGGATCCGCTTCGGGCGAAAGCCCATCAGCAATTTCTCATAGACCTCCGACCGCCGCCTAGTTGCGGCTTCCACCTAGTCCCGCCGATCCAAAACCACAAAGCGATAGTGGAAGAACACGGTGGGGTCGTTGTCCACTGCCACCCGTTCCACCTCCTGCCAATCCTCCCAAAGGAACTCGGGAAAAAAGGTATCCCCCGTGAACTCGCGATCGATCAGGGTCAGGTACAGGCGATCGGCCCGGGGCAACAACCGCTCGTAGAGGGCGGAACCTCCGATGACCATCAACTCCGGTTCGGAGCCGGCCGCCTCGAACGCGGCCTCCAGGCTGTGGACCACCGTACAGCCGGCAGCTTGATAATCCGGGTCGGTGGTGAGAACGATGTTGTGGCGGCCCGGCAAGGGACGCCCGATGGATTCGTGGGTGTGGCGCCCCATCAGAATGGGCTTGCCCATGGTGATGCGCTTGAAGCGCTGCAAATCCGCGGAAAAATGCCAGGGCAGGCGATTGTCCACGCCGATGACACGGTTGGACGACATCGCCACGATCAAGGACAGTTTCATGGCTGGGATCGATCAAGGAAAACCGGCAGGATAGCCGATCCCTCAACAGCGCGCCCGCAGGCTGGAGGAGAGTGGAGGCAAGGCGGCAGGAAGCCGCGAAGGACTGGAACTATCAGCCGTCGCGCCGACTGGCTAATTCATGCCATCAGCACCGATGTGACGTCCGCCGGGAGACTCGCATCCGGCCCATTCCGGATCGCGCGCGACCGACGGACATCCCGGCCGGCTAGAACGAGAAGTAAGAATTCGGACATCTCTTCAGCTTGTTGGACACCTTGTTGGGACCGCCGCGGCTGCCGATACCGGTGGCCAGGGTGCCTTCCAGCGACCGGCCTGCGGTGATCAGCGTGTCGGAGGTGATTTTGGTGGCCGAAAGGCCGGCGTTGTTCTTGCTGGTCTGATAAAGGCGAACTTGAGACATGGCTTGCGCTCCAAGGTTAAGGTTTACGAAAACAGATCGGTGCTGATTCTCCGGGGAGGCCTGGGTCGGTTGCACGACCGGCGCCTCCTTCGTCCCGGTGGGATCCCCCCACGCGGCAGACCCCCCGCAAGTAGGGGATCGGACACTATTTCCTCAGCGGCAACTTATTGTTGCGAACTCGATCGCTGTTCGCAATAGACAGTTTTTGATTTATGTCATAAGGGAACCTGATACCGCCGGCGAGCCCAGCCCCCACGGAACCTCGATAGCCTGACACGCCGTAAACCGACCGTCTTGCTCTCCCGCATTCCAATCCCCGATTGAGATTCCCGCGACAGCGGGTATCATCCGCGCCCTGGCACCATCACCGAATCCGAGAAACCACCGTGCACATCCACATCCTGGGCATCTGCGGCACCTTCATGGGGGGGCTGGCGATCCTGGCCCGCGAACTGGGCCATCAAGTCAGCGGCTCCGACCAGAACGTGTACCCGCCCATGAGCACCCAGCTGGAGCAGCAAGGCATCGCGTTGTTCAACGGCTACGCCGCGGCCAACCTGGCGCAGAAACCCGACGTGGTGGTGATCGGCAACGCGCTCTCGCGCGGCAATCCGGAAGTGGAAGCGGTGCTGGAGCAGGGATTGCCCTACGTATCCGGGCCGGAATGGCTGCGCGATGCGGTGTTGAATGATCGCTGGGTACTGGCGGTGGCCGGCACCCACGGCAAGACCACCACCACCAGCATGCTGGCCTGGATCCTGGAGATCACCGGCAACGCCCCGGGTTTCCTGATCGGTGGCGTTCCCCTGAACTTCGGGCTTTCCGCCCGGCTCGGCCGATCGCCTTACTTC
The DNA here is from genome assembly GCA_012026715.1 of Methylococcaceae bacterium. Taxonomy (GTDB): domain Bacteria; phylum Pseudomonadota; class Gammaproteobacteria; order Methylococcales; family Methylococcaceae; genus VEPB01. The sequence goes on from VEPB01000051.1 coordinate 2,707, forward strand.
GTCATCGAGGCGGACGAATACGACACCGCCTTCTTCGACAAACGCTCCAAGTTCCTCCATTACCGGCCGCGCACCGCCATCCTCAACAACCTGGAATTCGACCACGCCGACATTTTTCCCGACCTCGCCGCGATCCAGCGCCAATTTCATTACCTGGCGCGCACCATTCCTGCCAGCGGCCGCAGCATCGCCCCGGCCGCCGACGCCATTCTGGCAGAGGCGCTGAAGCAAGGCTGCTGGACGCCGGTCGAATTCACCGGATTGGCAGGGGAAACCGGCGACAGCCGCTGGCAGGCACGACTGGTTGCCTCCGACGGCAGCCGGTTCGAGGTCTCGCTGGACGGCAAACCCCAGGGTACCGTCGTTTGGGAATTGAGCGGTCGCCATAATGTCAGCAATGGATTGGCGGCCATCGCCGCGGCCCATCACGCCGGCATTGCCGTCGCGGAGGCCATCGCCGCCCTCGGCCAATTTCGCAACGTGAAGCGGCGACTGGAAATCCGCGCCTGCGTCGATGGCATCACCCTGTACGATGATTTCGCCCATCACCCCACTGCCATTGCCACCACCCTGGAGGGGCTACGCCAACGCATTGGCGGCGCGCGGCTGATCGCCGTGCTGGAACCGCGCTCGAACACCATGAAGATGGGGATTCATGCGGCGACTCTGGCAGACTCCCTAGCGACGGCGGACCAGGCCATCATCTACCAGCCCGACGATCTGGGCTGGGATGTGGCCGCGGCGGTGGCAGGTCGTCCCACTATTTCGGTCAGCCGTTCCGTCGACGCCATCGTCGAGCGCCTGAAGAGCGACTGTGGTGCCGGCGACCATGTGGTGTTCATGAGCAATGGCGGTTTCGGCGGCATCCACGGCAAAACCGAGGCGGCCTTGCGGCATCACTGATGTGGTGACGGCGATGGGCACAGGCGGGAGCGCCCAGTCGAGCCAGGATCCCAACCGTGGTGGAAACGTCCCTAGCGAAGCTTGCCGTGCCGCGGCAGCTGAGGCCCATCCGCACCCTCGCTCCAGTAACGCAGCAATGAGCGCAATCGCAGCAACAACGCGGCGCCGATCACCGTAAGCACGCCCCACAGATACTCGTGGTGACGTTGCGCCAACTCCGCGATATCCGCCACGACCGCAGGCGTCAGTTCGCGATATAGCAGGTAGGCGCCTACCATGGCCACGAACGCGCCGAAGCCGCGTCGCAGCTTTGCGGGGCTGCCCCGTTGCGACAGCCGACCGCCGACCAGGCTGCCGGCAATCGTGGCTGTGGCCACCAAGCTGGTGACATGAAGGTCCAGCTCGACATGGCTGGCGTAACCCGCCAGGGCGGAGAACGATTGCAGGGCGACCACCAACAGAGAAGTCCCGACCGCGGCTCGCATGGGCAGACCGCCCAGCAGGTTCAAGGCCGGCACCACCAGAAATCCCCCGCCCGCGCCGACCAAACCGGTCAGCGTCCCAACCGCCACGCCGTCGAACAGGATCGGCAGAATGGGCAACCGCAACGGACACAACGCCTGGTGAGCCGCCGCGCCCTCCGCCGGCTCGGCTTTGCGGCCGCGCAACATGGCGATCGCGGTGGCGAGCATGATCACGCCGAACAGCAACAACAGGATGGTTCCGGAAACGAACGCGGCCAACCGGCCGCCACCGTAAGAACCCGCCATCCCGGCGAGGGCGAACAGAGCGCCGGTCTTCCAGCAAACCCGGCCGCCACGCGCGTGCCCCAGCATGGCGATGGCGCTGGTGACGCCCACCACCACCAGCGAAGTGGCCATGGCGGTCTTGGCGGGCATGCCGACCAGATAGACCAGCATCGGCACCATCAGCACCGAGCCGCCGCCGCCCAGCATGCCCAGCAGCAACCCGATCCCCAGAGAAAATCCAAGCAGGAGGCTCATGACTCAGACCATGCCGCACGCCTGATTGGCCGGCAGGGCGATATGAATGTATTTGGGATGGTCCAGCTTCAGATCGGCCATGATGGCGATGAACTCCGCGCGGCTCTTGCCGCCACCCAGGCGGGCGTTGCCGCGAATTTCCGTTCCAATCGTGGAAACGGTCAGGCCCTGGTAATCGTGGCCTGGGTAGACCAGGGTCTCCGGGGGCAAGGTAAACAGCTGGGCGTGGATGCTGTCGTACAATTGGCCGGCGTCGCCTTGCTGGAAATCGGTCCGACCGCAGCCTCCGATGAACAGCGCGTCGCCGGTGAAGACCCGGTCGCCCATGACATAGCTGACGCACCCCCGGGTATGGCCCGGCGTGTGGCGGACCTCCAACGCCAAGCTACCCACCCTGATGCGGTCCCCGTCATCCACCAGAATATCCGCGCAATCCGCCCCGCCGAGCCGGTGCACCACGCTGCGGCTGCCCAGCCGCTCCCGCAACAGGCCGGAGGCGGTGATGTGATCGGCATGGACGTGGGTTTCCAAAGTGTATTTCAGCGTCAGACCCAATTCTTTCAGGACTGCCAGATAGGTCTCCACCTCGCCGGCCACCGGGTCGATGAGAGCGGCCTCCTTGCTGGCCTCGCAGCCGATCAGGTAGCTGAAGGTAAAGGTTTCGGATTCGAACAATTGGCGAAAAATCATGGCGTCCTCCCGTAGAATGCCGTGCGTCTTTATCCCTTTCTAGCATCATGCGTGCCTACCCCCACTGCATCGGCGTTGCGCCACACCCACCGGCCCGGATCGTCGCGCCACCCTGTGAGCGGGCCTGAAACAGCCGTTACAATCTGAAACCCCTGAAACGGACCATGAAACGACCATGACCCGCACCCTCCCCTCCCTCGACGGCTGGCTCAGCCAAGTCGGTCCTGCCGCCGCCGTCGGAGCGCTCACCGACATGCTCGACTGCGGCGTGGTCTATTGCATCGACGGCGCGGGCCGCATTCTGTTCTGGAGCCGGGGCGCCGAACGCCTGTTGGGATTCCAGGCCAGCGCGGTGATCGGCCGTGATTGCAGGGACATCCTGCGCTGCGAACAGCCAGAATCGCTATGCGGCATCGCGGAGAAAGTCGCTATCCAGGGCCAGGCGCTGGAGATCGAATCCGCGGGAGGCCGCATCCGGGTGCGGCGCTCGGGCCGGGCGTTTTTTGACGATCAGGGCGACTTTGCCGGCGCCGTCGAGGTGCTTTGGCCCGAATCCGGCACCGCCGCGGCGCACCTGACCGAAGATGACGAGACCCTGGAGTTCCACGGCATCCTGACCAAGGACTCCTCCATGAAACAGGCCTGCCGCGTCATCGCCAACGTGGCGGTGACCGATGCCACCGTCCTGATCCGGGGCGAAACCGGCTCCGGCAAGGAGCTGGTAGCGCGCGCCATCCACGCCGAGAGCCTGCGCCGCGACAAGCCGTTTCTGGCGGTCAACTGCGCCGCCATCACTCCCACCCTGCTGGAGAGCGAGTTGTTCGGCCACGTGCGCGGCGCTTTCACCGGAGCCGTGAAGGATCACGCCGGGGTCTTCCAGCGCGCCAATGGCGGCACCCTGTTTCTGGATGAAGTCGCCGAACTGCCCCTGGAACTGCAAGCCAAGCTATTGCGCGTCCTGCAGGAGCGTGACTTCATTCCGGTCGGCGGCGACCGAGCCATCCGGGTGGACGTCCGCATCGTCGCGGCCACCCATCGGTCGCTGCGGGAACAGGCCCAGGCCGGACGGTTCCGGGAAGACCTGATGTATCGATTGCGGGTGGTCCCCATCTTCCTGCCGCCGCTGCGCCAGCGCCCACGGGATATCGGGCTGCTGCTGTGGCATTTCATCGACGTCCACAACACCATCGGCAGGCGCCGGGTGGTGCGGGTGGAACCGGAAGCCATGAAGGTGTTGACCGCCTACCCCTGGCCCGGCAACGTGCGCGAACTGCAGAACGTGATCGAATATGCCTTTGCCGTGGGACGCGACGAAACCCTGCAGGTCGACGAACTCCCCCCCGAATTCCGGGAAGAACGTCCCTTGAGCGGTGCCCCGCAAGTTTCGCTCGTCGCTTCCCTGCCCGATGAAAAGACCCGTATTCGGCAAGCCCTCGCGGTAACCAATGGCAAAGTCGAGGAAGCCGCCGAACTGCTGGGCATGAGCCGCGCCACCTTCTGGCGAAAGCGCAAATCCCACGGGATCTGAAGCCTCACGCGTCGGCGGCCGGCCCGCCGCCCTCGGCAAAAGCGGCTATCATGAAAATCAACTGACGCCGGCATCGCGGAAACCTGCGCCCACATCCTCGGTCTCAATCGAGCGTCGTCCCGCGATCCGGATTCTCATGCGCCCCGACGGGCGCTCATCGTTTCAACCTAACTTACCCCTGTCTGAGGCCCCATGGCTAAGATCTATTGCCCCTATTCGGAAGAAGCCCTTGAGAAAATCAAGGCGCGCGCCCAAGAACTTTACGCCCGCTTGAGTCGGGACGGCGACGAAATCAAATTGGACGGAGAGACCCTCGGCCGGATCCTGCACAACGACGAGTTGGGCTATGTCGGTTTGCGTCTGGTGGGCGACAAGTACACACCCTTCCCCCATGCCTTTTCGCGCCGTTCCCATGCCATCCGCTACACCAAACGGCAGATTTCCTTCGGCCGCGCCGTCACGGAAATCCTCACCGAAGAAGAGTATTCCAAGCTGGTGGACGCCCTCTGGAACAAGCCGCCCGATGCCGTCCTGATCGACGACTTCGTCGCCCTCAAGCATCTGGAGCCCAAGCCCATCGAATAATCCTCCGCAGTTTGGGCTCGTGTTTCCGAGCCCGGGATCCAACACCGGATTCCCATCGTTGGGCATGAAGAAAGGTGCTCCGCCACGATTGGGTCCGGTCGCCGACCAGCTCCCTCCCACCTTGAATTTCCAGCGCTTCGGCCCCACTTCCGGACCAACTTCATCTTGATCGGAATAGGTACACGACCATGCGCATGGACAAACTCACCAGCAAGTTCCAGACGGCCTTGGCGGAAGCCCAGAGCCTGGCCCTGGGACGCGACCATCAATTCATCGAGCCGGTCCATGTGATGCTGGCCCTGCTGGACCAGGAGGGCGGCAGCATCCGTCCCCTGCTCGGCCAGGCCGGCGCCAATGTCAGCCAGCTTCGCGCCTCCCTCACGGAAACCCTCGACCGCATGCCCAAGGTGGTCGGTTCCGGCGGCGACGTGCAGATTTCCAACGATTTGTCGCGGGTGCTCAACCTCACCGACAAGCTGGCCCAGAAGCGCGGCGACCAGTACATCACCAGTGAGATGTTTCTGCTGGCGGTGCTGGAGGACAAGGGCATGCTGGGCGAGCAGCTGCGCAAGGCCGGCGCCGATGCCAAGGCGGTCGAACAGGCCATCCAGGCCATGCGCGGAGGCCAATCCGTCAACGATCCCAACGTGGAGGAACAGCGTCAGGCCCTGAAGAAATACGCCATCGACATGACCGAGCGGGCCGAGCAGGGCAAGCTGGATCCCGTCATCGGCCGCGACGACGAAATCCGCCGCACCATCCAGGTGTTGCAGCGCCGCACCAAGAACAATCCGGTGCTGATCGGCGAGCCGGGCGTGGGCAAGACCGCCATCGTCGAAGGCCTGGCCCAGCGCATCGTCAACGGCGAAGTGCCGGAAGGCATCAAGGGCAAGCGGCTGCTGTCCCTGGATATGGCCGCCCTGATCGCCGGCGCCAAATTCCGCGGCGAATTCGAGGAACGCCTGAAAGCCGTGCTCACCGAAATCGCCAAGCAGGAAGGCAAGGTCATCCTCTTCATCGACGAGCTGCACACCATGGTCGGCGCCGGCAAGGCCGAAGGCGCCATCGACGCCGGCAACATGCTCAAACCCGCCCTGGCCCGCGGCGAGCTGCACTGCGTGGGCGCCACCACACTGGACGAGTACCGCCAGTATCTCGAGAAGGACGCCGCCCTGGAGCGCCGCTTCCAAAAGGTGCTGGTGGACGAACCCAACGTGGAGGACAGCATCGCCATCCTGCGCGGCCTCAAGGAGAAGTACGAGGTGCACCACGGCGTCACCATCACCGACCCGGCCATCGTCGCCGCCGCCACCCTGTCGCATCGCTACATCACCGACCGCAACCTGCCCGACAAGGCCATCGACCTGGTGGACGAAGCCGCCAGCCGCATCCGCATGGAGATCGACTCCAAACCGGAGGAGATGGACCGGCTGGAACGGCGGCTGATTCAGCTCAAGATCGAACGGGAAGCCTTGAAGAAGGAAACCGACGAGGCCTCGCGCAAGCGCCTGGAAGCCCTGCAGGACAACATCGACGACGCCGAGCGCGAGTTCGCCGATCTGGAAGAAATCTGGAAGGCCGAAAAGGCGGCAGTGTTGGGCACGGCAGGCATTAAGGAGAAGCTGGACAAGGCTCGCTCCGACATGGAGGTGGCGCGTCGCGCCGGCGACCTGACCCGCATGTCGGAACTGCAATACGGCGAGATCCCCAAGCTGGAAAAGGAACTGCAGTCGGCCGAACAGGCGGAGCATGAGGAAAAACAGCTGCTGCGCAACAAGGTCACCGACGAGGAGATCGCCGAGGTGGTTTCCAAATGGACTGGCATTCCCGTATCGAAAATGCTCGAAGGCGAGCGCGAGAAATTGCTGCAGATGGAGACCAACCTGCACAAGCGGGTGGTGGGCCAGGACGAGGCCATCAAGGCGGTGAGCGACGCCGTCCGCCGTTCCCGCGCGGGTCTGGCCGACCCCAACCGGCCCAGCGGTTCCTTCCTGTTTTTGGGCCCCACCGGCGTGGGCAAGACCGAGCTGTGCAAGGCCCTGGCGGAATTCCTGTTCGACACCGAAGAAGCCATGGTGCGCATCGACATGTCCGAGTTCATGGAGACGCACTCCGTGGCAAGGCTGATCGGCGCGCCACCCGGCTACGTGGGCTACGAGGACGGCGGCCACCTGACCGAGACCGTGCGCCGCCGGCCCTACTCGGTGATTCTGCTGGACGAGGTGGAGAAGGCCCACCCGGACGTCTTCAACATCCTGTTGCAGGTGCTTGACGACGGCCGCCTCACCGACGGCCACGGCCGCACCGTGGACTTCCGCAACACCGTGATCGTCATGACCTCCAACCTGGGTTCCGACCGCATTCAGGAACTGGCGGGGGAAGAGAATTACGCGCTCATGAAGGCGGCTGTGATGGAAATCGTCGGCCTGCACTTCCGCCCGGAATTCATCAACCGCATCGACGAGGTGGTGGTGTTCCATCCCCTGCAGAAGGAGCAGATCCGCGCCATCTCCCACATCCAGATCGGCCACTTGCGCCGCCGCCTGGCCGAGCGCGACCTCCAGATGGAAATCAGCGACGCCGCCCTGGACCGCCTCGGCGAAGCCGGCTTCGACCCGGTTTATGGGGCAAGGCCGCTCAAGCGGGCCATCCAGCAGCAGTTGGAGAATCCGTTGGCGCAGGATTTGCTGGCAGGAAGGTTTGAGCCGGGGGATACTATTCGCGTTGATGTTGAGGATACGCGACTGGTATTTAGTCGGGGAAATTAAGCGTGGATAGTTGCGGGATGCGGTGACGTTCTTCTACGCGAGCTGTTTGATGTTCATTGTGTCTCCGGACAAGTCGGCCGTTTCCTGCCTTCGGTTCGTTTACACAAAATCCTGCACACCCTTCATCGCGATCCCGGCCAAATAGGCCTCGCCATTCGATAGCGTTAGCTAATCCAGAACGCGGTTCGAGTGTGTCGTAATCTCCTGCTCCCCCAATGCCGTTAAGTTAAGCCGTCATTCCGGCATGGACTGCCGGAATCCAGTTACATGGACGTGAGACGCCCACGCCATCCGTGGCTTCTGGACCCCGGCAATCCCTGCC
>VEPB01000143.1 GCA_012026715.1 Methylococcaceae bacterium
CTGCTGGCGCCCATCGTCGAACGTGCCCGCAAGGCGGTTAAGGAACAATAGCGAGGCATCCCCGATCGCCGCCGCCGGTTCGGCGGGCCGACTCCGAATCCGGTAGAATGCTGTTCCGCCGCAGTTTTCGGCGGATCATCTGTGGATTGGAGGTTTGCGTGAGCAAAAAGAAGTCGTCCGGGCGGTCAGCCGTTCCGCCCAACAATCCGGTGGCGAAGTTCGCCGTCCGTTTCAACCGGGCCGCCGTGTTCGGCGATCGCACCCGTTACTGTCGCAAGGTCAAGCACCGGGGAAGCGAGCCTTCCCTTATCGGTTGGGCAGCTAATCGATAAGGTATGGCGCGCCGGCGCATTACCCCAGGAAATTCCGGATGCGTTCGACTGCTACAGCTAACTGGTCGACCGGCCGGGTGTAGGCAAACCGGACGTAGCGTTCCGGCTGCAGTTCGCCGAAATCCTTGCCGGGGGTGAGGGCGACCTGCGCCGACTCCAGCAATTCTTCGCAAAACCGATAGCTGTCGGCGGACAGCTTGCTGCAGTCGGCATACAGATAGAAGGCTCCGGACGGCGGCTCTCCCAGTCCGAATCCCAGCGCCGGCATAGCTTGGTGCAGAAAGTCCCGGCGCCGCTGGAACTCCAGACGCCTCCGCTCCAGTTCGGCGATGGTCCCGCTCTCGAAGGCCGCCAAAGCGGCAAATTGGGACAGGGTGGGGGCGGCAATGAATAGGTTCTGCGCCAGCCGTTCGATCAGCTCCGCATAGTCCTTCGGCACCACCAGCCAGCCCAGCCGCCAGCCGGTCATGCCGAAATACTTGGAAAAGCTGTTGATGACGAAGCTGCGTTCCGACAGTTCCAGTGCGCTGGCGCAGGGCGTGCCGTATTCGAGGCCGTGGTAGATCTCGTCGGAGATGTAGAAGCCGCCTCGGCGATCGATCTGTTCCGTCAACTCCGCCAGCTGCTGGCGGGAGACGATGGCTCCAGTCGGGTTTGCCGGAGAGGCCAGGATCAGGCCGCCGGCGGCATTGCTCCATGCCCGTTCCAATGCGTCACTGGTTAGTTGAAAGTCGATGTCTTCGGCAACCCCGATGCCCTGCGGAATTCCGTGCAGGGCCTTGACGAAATTGCGATAACAGGGGTAGCCGGGATCGGTCAGCAGCACGCGTTGGCGCGGTTCAATCAGGGCCGAAAGGGCGAGCAGGAGCGCTCCCGATGCTCCCGGCGTGAGGAAAATGCGGCGGGCCGGCACGTCCACGCCGTAGCGTTCCCGGTAGTGGTGGGCGATGCGTTCGCGCAGTTCCGGCAGGCCACCGGCCGGGGTGTACTTGATGTCGTGGCTGACGAGGGCTGCTTGCGCCGCCTGGATGATGGGGGCGGGGGTGGGGAAGTCCGGTTCGCCGATCTCCAGGTGGACGACATCGGCTCCAGCGCGCTCCAGTTCCTTGGCTCGTCCGAGCAGTTCCATGACGTGGAACGGGGTGATATCGGGGCGGCGGCCGGTCATGGGATGGAGTCAAGGCGATGGCAAGGACATTGATTTTAACCCGGCCATTGGGTAATCTGCCGTGCTTTATTTCTGATTAGCGGAGTTCTCTGATGCGTCGGGCCTTGGTCGTTGGAAATTGGAAGATGAACGGCACACGGGACAGTGTTCGCCAGCTTCTGGCTGATCTCAAGGCCGGCCTGGACGTCGGCAAGCCGGTCGATGTCGCGGTTTGCGCACCGTTCGTGTTCATTCCAGAGGTGGCGGAGCAACTCAAGGGCAGCGCCATCGCAGTCGGTTCCCAAAACGTTGCCGACCAGAAGTCGGGAGCCTTCACCGGCGAGATTTCCCCTGCCATGCTGGTGGAGTTCGGTGTCCGCTATGCCATCGTCGGCCACTCCGAGCGCCGCGCGGTTTACGGCGAGACCGACGCCCTGGTGGCGGCCCGTTACGCCCAGGCGATCGAGGGTGGCGTAATTCCCATCCTGTGCGTCGGCGAGACGTTGGAACAGCGCGAAAGCGGCGACACCTTCAAGGTGGTGAAGGAACAACTCGACGCGGTGCTAGACAAGGCCGGCGTCCAGTCGCTGGGCAAGGCCGTGATCGCTTACGCGCCGGTCTGGGCCATCGGTACCGGCAAGACCGCCACCAGCCAGCAGGCGCAGGAAGTCCACGAATTCATCCGCGGCGAGATCCGCAAGCGCGATGCGGCGGTTGCCGAAAAGGTCCAGATTCTTTACGGTGGCAGCGTCAAGGCGGACAACGCGGCCGAACTGTTCGCCATGGCGGACATCGATGGCGGCCTGATCGGTGGCGCCTCGCTGGATCCCAAGGCGTTTCTGACCATTTGTCATGCAGTCGGGTAAGTCATGTACCAAGTTTTAGTCGTCATCCATGTCGTGATCGCCCTGTCGATCATCGGGCTGGTCTTGTTGCAGCAAGGACGCGGAGCCGATGCCGGTGCCGGATTTGGCGGCGGTGCCTCCGGCACTCTGTTCGGCGCCCGCGGCGCGGCTTCGTTCCTGTCGCGCACCACGGCCATTTGCGCCACGCTGTTTTTTACCACCAGCATGCTTCTTGCCTATCTGGGCGGTAGGCAAGATAATAAGCCGCACGATATCATGGAGGTTCAACAGCAGGCGCCCGCGCAGTCCAAGCAGGATCTGCCGGTGGCGCCGGAAGTCCAGGGCGACTCGGCCAAGCCGGAGTCTCAGGACAAGGCCGATCTTCCCGCCCCGGCCGAATAACAGTTTCGTAGCCGATGTGGTGAAATTGGTAGACACGCCATCTTGAGGGGGTGGTGACGAAAGTCGTGTCGGTTCAAATCCGACCATCGGCACCAATTCAAGCCGAGCGCCAACAGGCTGCTTGAGCGCAACGCGGTTTGGCCTGTCCGCCCGAGAGGGTTGACAGGCCTTTTCGTTTGTCCGTACTGATTAGCCGTGGAATTTTCCGTTCACCGAACCGATGCCCGGGCCCGCCGAGGCGAACTGCTTTTCGCGCGCGGCCGGGTGGCGACTCCGGCCTTCATGCCGGTGGGAACCTATGGCACGGTCAAGGCCATGACGCCGGAAGAGTTGCGGGGGCTGGGCGCCGAGATCATTCTGGGCAACACCTTCCACCTGTTGCTGCGGCCGGGGATGGAGATCATCGCCCGGCACGGCGACCTGCATGGATTCATGCATTGGGACGGCCCCATTTTGACCGATTCCGGCGGGTTTCAAGTGTTCAGCCTCGGCGCCCTGCGCAAGATCAGCGAGCAGGGTGTGCGGTTCCGCTCGCCGGTGGATGGCAGCCCGGTGTTCATGGGGCCGGAGGAGTCGATGGCAGTGCAGCGTACCCTCGGGTCCGACGTGGTCATGATCTTCGACGAATGCACGCCTTATCCCGCCAGTTTTGACCAGGCCCGCAGCTCCATGGAACTCTCGCTGCGCTGGGCGGCCCGCAGCAAGGAGGCGCACGGCGATAACCCATCGGCCCTGTTCGGCATCGTCCAGGGCGGCATGTACGACGAATTGCGGGCTCACTCCGCCGCCGGATTGATGGACATCGGCTTCGACGGCTATGCCATCGGCGGCCTGTCGGTCGGGGAGCCCAAGGACGACCGGGAACGGATCCTCGACCGTCTGGTGCCGCAGCTGCCGGCCGATCGGCCGCGATACCTGATGGGCGTGGGGACGCCGGAGGACATCGTCGATGCGGTGCTGGCCGGCATCGACATGTTCGACTGTGTGATGCCCACCCGCAACGCCCGCAACGGCCATCTGTTCACCCGCCATGGCGACATCCGCATCCGCAACCAGCGCTATCGCGACGACACCGCCCCGCTGGACGAGGCCTGCGGTTGCTATACCTGCCGCCACTACAGCCGATCCTATCTCCGGCACTTGGACAAGTGCGGCGAGATTCTGGGCGCCCGTTTGAACACCATCCACAACCTGTATTACTACCAGGAATTGATGGCGGAGCTGCGGCAGGCGATCGGCGAGGGCCGGCTGGCGGCCTATGCCGCCGAGTTCCGACGGCTGCGGAGTAAATCCGAGGGCCTTGTGTATAATGCGTGATTTCCGTTTGACGATAACAACGAGAATAAGCCCATGAGTTTTCTGATTTCCGACGCTCTCGCCGAGGCCGCCCCGGCGGCGGCGCAGGCTCCCGGCCTGCTCGACGCGATTCTGCCGTTTGGTATCCTTTTGGCCTTTTTCTTCCTGATCATCTGGCCGCAGCACAAGAAGGGGCGCGATCAGAAGAAGATGGTGGAAGCCCTGGCGAAGGGCAACGAAGTGGTCACCACCGGCGGGGTGCTGGGACGCATCGTCGACATCGACGACAACTTCGTCCATCTCGAGGTGGCCGAAGGCAATGTAATTTTCGTCCAGAAGCACGCCGTCGCCTCGCTCATGCCCAAGGGCACCTACAAGGCCCGCAAGCGTACCGAAAAGTAGCCCCGGCCGTTTTCCATATACCCCCCGATCCGGGGCGGCGCCGAGCACAGACTTACAGGCTGTAACCCATGCTTAACCAGTATCCCTTGTGGAAGAACCTGCTCATACTGACGATCCTGCTGTTGGCAGGCCTGTATGCGGCGCCCAATTTCTATGGCGAAGATCCGTCGGTGCAGATCTCGCCCCAGCGCACCTCCAAGATCGATCAGAGCACGCTGTTGCAGGTCGAAAAGCTGCTCGCCGATTCGGCGCTGAAAGCCAAAAAGCTGGAGATGACGGAGGACCGGATCCTGGTGCGGTTCGACGACACCGAAGCCCAGCTCAAGGCGTCCGACATTCTCAACGGTGCCCTCGGGACCGGTTACATCATCGCGCTGAACCTGGCGCCGTCGACGCCCGGATTCCTGCGGGCCTTCAATGCCAAGCCCATGTATCTCGGTCTGGACCTGCGGGGCGGCGTGCATTTCCTGCTGCAGGTCGACATGGATGCCGCGGTGCAGCAGGCTCGGGAACGCTACGCCGAGGAAATCCGCACCATCCTGCGCGACAACAAGATCCGCTATTCCACGGTGGACCGCGACAAGGCGGACATCCTGGTCAAGTTCGTCGACGCGCAAACCCTGCAGCAGGGCCGCGACGTGATCAAAAAGGATTTGCGCGGCCTGCAGCTGGACGTGGCGGAAGGCGACCTGACCATCAAAGCCACGGTTTCCGACAGTGAACTGCGGGAAGTGCGCAAGTTCGCGGTGGCCCAGAACATCACCACCTTGCGCAATCGCGTCAATGAACTGGGTGTGGCGGAGCCGGTCATCCAGCAGCAGGGCGAAGACCGCATCGTGGTGCAGTTGCCGGGTGTGCAGGACACCGCCCGCGCCAAGGAAATCCTGGGCGCCACCGCCACCCTGGAATTCCGGCTGGTGGATACCGAACATACCATAGGCGCCGACGGCAAGGCGCCGCTGGGCGCCCGGCTCTACCGTGATCGGCAGGGCAAGCCGGTGTTGCTGCAGCGCAAGATCATCGTGACCGGCGACCAGGTGACCGATGCCAACGCCGGGTTTGAGCAGCAGTCCGGATCCGCCGCGGTATTCATCCGGCTCAACAGTGTCGGCGCCAAGAAGATGTCCGACACCACCCGCGAGAACATCGGCAAGCCGATGGCCGTGGTATATATCGAAAACAAGAGTGAAACCAAGGAAATCGACGGCAAGAAGGTCACCACCAAGAAAAAGGTGGAAGAGGTCATCAACGTGGCCACCATCCGCGGCCACTTCAGCAAGAGCTTCCAGATCACCGGGCTGGACGGATCCAATGAGGCCCGCGACCTGGCATTGCTGCTGCGCGCCGGTGCTCTGGCCGCGCCGGTCGACATCGTCGAGGAACGCACCGTCGGTCCCAGCATGGGTAAGGAAAACATCGATATCGGTGTCAAATCCAATGTCTACGGGTTCGTTGCCATCGCGCTGTTCATGATCGTGTACTACCACGTATTTGGAACCTTTTCGGTGCTGGCTCTGGGCGTCAACGTGCTGCTGCTGGTCTCTATCCTCTCGGCCATGCAGGCCACCTTGACCTTGCCCGGCCTGGCCGGCATCGCGCTGACCGTCGGTATGGCCATCGACGCCAACGTGCTGATCAACGAACGTATCCGGGAGGAACTGCGCAACGGCGTGACGCCGCACATGGCCATTCACGCGGGTTACGAACGTGCCTTCGCCACCATTCTGGACTCCAACGTCACCACCTTTGTCGCCGGCTTGGCGCTGTTCCTGCTGGGCTCCGGTCCCATCCGCGGTTTTGCGCTGGTGTTGATGCTGGGCATCGTCACCTCCATGTTCAGCGCCGTGCTGGTCTCCAGAACCTTCGTCAACCTGACTTACGGCCGCCAGCGCAAGCTCGGCAAGATCGCCATCTGAGGACTCGCCGTGGAATTCTTCAAGATCAAACGCAACATCCCGTTCATGCGCTACGGGGTGTTGACCACCACCATCTCCCTGGTCACCTTCATCCTGGCGATCGTGGCGCTCTCGGCCCGCGGGTTGAATCTGGGCATCGATTTTACCGGGGGCATGTTGATGGAGGTCAGCTATTCCCAGCCGGCCAACATCGAATCCATCCGCACGACCCTGGAGCAGCAGCAGATCGCCGAAGTCGCGGTGCAGACCTTCGGCACCACTAAGGAAGTGCTGATTCGCTTGCCGCTGAAGCAGGACATGAACGGCAGCAAACTCAGCAATCAGGTGTTCGAGGCTCTGAAGGCCCAGGATGCCTCCGCGTCGTTGCGGCGGGTGGAGTTTGTCGGTCCTCAAGTGGGCAAGGAGCTTTACGAGAGCGGCTTGCTGGCGCTGCTGCTGGTGGCCGCCGGCATCATGGGCTACCTGGCCTTGCGCTTCACCTGGCGTTTCGCCCTGGCGGCCATCATCGCCAACATGCACGACATCGTGATCATCCTGGGGATGTTCGCGGCCTTCCAGTGGGAATTCACGCTCACCGTGCTGGCCGGCGTGCTGGCCATTCTGGGCTATTCGGTCAACGAATCGGTGGTGGTGTTCGACCGGGTGCGCGAGAATTTCCGCAAGATGCGCAAGGCCAGTACCATCGACGTGATCGATAACGCCATCACCGCCACCATGTCCCGGACCATCATCACCCACTCCATGACCCAGCTGATGGTGCTCGCCATGTTCTTCTTTGGCGGCGAGGCCCTGCACAACTTTGCGCTGGCGCTGACCATCGGCATCATCTTCGGCATTTACTCTTCGGTTCTGGTGGCCTGCCCGGTCGCCCTGCGGTTGGGCGTCTCCCGGGCCGACCTGCTGATCGTCGACAAGCAGAACCAGTTGGACGAACGTCCCTAGTCCCATGCTGTTCACTCACCGTCGAACCATCGCCCGGTTCGGCGGTAAGGGCGTCCTTCCCGCCATCGCTCCAACCAGTTCCTTGTCCTTTTGAGGTGGCCGATCCAGTCAGCGCCGTTGCCGCTGAATGAGTGGGTGCCTTGAGCCACGGACTGGTTTAGTTCAGCCATCCGGACTCCACCGGAGCAGCGCGTCTTCGCTAAGGGTATGAAAATGCATGGGCAGCTTCGGTGCCAATCGTGGCACAAGCCCTGCAACAGCCTTGGGGCTTTGTTAGGAGGCCCCGATGATCACCTTTCCTCGCATGGAATTGCCCTGTCCCCGGCGTTTCGCCTGGGTGGCGGGGCTGTCCGCTGTTTTACTGGTTCCCGCCGCCCACGCCGTGCCGAGCTTCTCGCGGCAGACCGGGGCTTCATGCAATATGTGCCACACCAACTCGTTCGGGCCCAACCTGACCCCCTACGGGCGTGATTTCAAGCTCCGCGGCTACAGCGACGGTGAAAACGCATCCGGTCTGCCGCCACTCAGCGGGATGATCATGGGTTCCTTCACCAATACCCAGAAGGGCCAGGACCCCCAGGTCATGGGGGGGCAGCGGTATAGCCGGAACAACAACTTCACCCTGGATCAGGCATCGTTGTTCTATGGCGGGCGCATTTGGGACAAACTTGGCGCCCTCAGCCAGCTGACCTACGACGGCCTGGAAGATCGCATTGCCCTGGACAATACCGACATCCGCTATGCCAGGGATCAGGAACTGGCGGGTCTCGACCTGGTTTACGGTGTTTCGCTGAACAACTCGCCGACGGTGCAGGATCTGTGGAACACCACGCCTGCCTGGGGCTTCCCCTATGCCGGTTCGCCCCTGGCTCCGGCTCCGGGCGCCGCCCCGCTGATCGACGGTGGATTGGGCGCGACCCAGGTGGGGGGCGCGACGTTCTACACCATGATCAATCAGTGGCTATACGTGGAAGGTGGCGCCTACACCACGTTTGCCCGCAACTTTCAGCAGGCCATGGGGGCCTGGTCGCCCGATCAGGCGGTGATCGACGGCGGCGCCCCCTATTGGCGGTTCGCATTGCAGCACGACTTCGGCGGGCACTATGTTTCGGTAGGCCATTATGGATTGCGCGCCAACGTCTTTCCGGGCGGCGACCGCAGCGCCGGAACCGATCGCTACACCGATCTGGCGTTCGATGCCACCTACCAGTACCTGGGCAATCTGGAGCACATCTTCGAGCTGAAGACGACCTATATCCGGGAGGGCCAGGAACTGTTCGCCAGCCGCAGGCTGGGGGTGACCGCGCTGAGCGACAACCAGCTCAATGCCTTCAAGATCAACGGTGCCTATACCTACGATCAGACCTATAGCCTCAACCTGGGTTACAATCGGACCACCGGAACCCGCAATCTGGGACTTTATGCGCCGCCCGATTACGCCGTCTCGGCCCGGCCCGACAGCGAGTATTTCACCGCCGAACTGGATTACGTCCCCTTCGGAAAATCGACCTCCCCTCTGCAGCCGTGGTTGAACCTGCGGCTGGGTCTGCAATACGTGGCTTACAACAAGTTCAACGGGACCGCCCATCATGCCGGCGAAGCCAATACCCTGCTGCTCAATGGCTGGTTGGCCTTTTGATCGCGAATCGCAGCGTGCCGGGCGCTCCCGCGAAAGGACGGGGGCCGGCACGCTGTACAAGCACCCGGACGGTGGGCGAGAATCGTATCGATAGAATACCGTTTGTGCGCTCATGACAGTTCTTGCCCAATTCCGTCGCAGCGTCGGTCACCGTGGCCGGCGTTTTTTTTGCCTGTGCGTCTGCCTGTGGCTGGGTGGTTGCGGTGAACCCGATGTGCCCCATGCTCCGGCGGAGGCGACGGAGCAGACCTTGCCGCCGGGCGCGATCCGGCTGAAGCCCGAATCGCGGGCCTACATTTCGGTCGAAACCATCCAGCCGCAGGCGTTCTCCGGCACGGTTTCGGCGCCCGGCCGGGTCGATTTCCGCGCCAAGGCGGTATCTTCCGCGGGGACGGTGGTGGCCGGCCGGATCAGCGACGTGCACGTGCAAATCGGCGATCGGGTCAAG
>VEPB01000058.1 GCA_012026715.1 Methylococcaceae bacterium
GGGTGGACTTGCGCCACGATCTGGCGGAGCCGGACGCGCTGGACGCCTTGACCCAGGCGATTCGGGGGGGCGGGCGCGGGCTGGAACAGGAGCAGACGGGGACCATCAGCCCCTATCAGGGCCTGCGGCCGTTCGGGGAAGAAAGCGCGGCCTTCTTCAGTGGCCGCGAAGCCTTCTCCCAAAAGATCCTTGAAGCCGTGTTCCGGCGCAAGCTGGTGGCGGTGGTGGGTCCGTCGGGCAGCGGCAAGTCGTCCATCGTTCAGGCCGGCGTCGTGCCGCTGTTGCGCCGCCAGAAGCCTCCCTCGGAAACCTGGGACGTCGCGACCTTCGTTCCGGGCGACCGGCCGTTCCAGCAATTGTCCGCCGCTCTCATGCCACTGCTGTCGCCCGAGCTGGGCGAAGCCGATCTGGCTGCCGAAACCCAAAAGCTGGCGCGGCTCATGGGCGACGGCGAGGTGCCGCTGCACGCGGTGGTGGAGCGGATTTTGCTGAAGTCCGAAGGCACCGACCGGCTGCTGCTGGTGGCGGACCAGTTCGAAGAGCTCTTCACCCTCTGTTCGGAGTCCGAGGCTCAGGCTTTCCTGCGCCGCTTGCTGGACGCCGTGGACCGTTCGTCATTGAGCGTGGTGCTCACGCTCCGGGGCGTCTTCTACGACCGCTTGATCAGCGCCGATCGCGAGCTGAGCGACCGCTTGGAGCAAGGGACCGTGAACCTGGGGCCGATGACCCGCGAGGAGTTGCAGCGGGCGATCGTCGAGCCAGCCAGGAAGACCGGGCTGAATTTCGAGCCGGGATTGGCCAAGCGGTTGCTCGACGATGTGGGGAGCGAGCCGGGCAATCTGCCGTTGCTGGAGTTTGCCCTGACCGAACTCTGGGTTCGCCGGGAGCAGCGACTCCTGACCCACAAGGCGTACGAGGAAATCGGCGGCGTGACGGGGGCCGTCGCCGGGCGGGCGGAAGCCGTGTTCGAGAGTTTTGACCCCAGCCAGCAAGAAGCTGCCAAACGGCTGCTGTTGCGGCTGGTCTGGGTTGGATCGACGGCCGATATGGCCGCTCAAGAAGCCCGCCAGAGGCTGCCTCTGGCCGAGTTGGAGGCGAACGAGCAGGACGTCGTCGGCACACTGTGCGATGCCCGATTACTGGTCCTGGATCATCTGGGGGAAGCCGGCGGGCAAACTGTGGAGGTCGCCCACGAGGCTTTGATTCGCAAATGGACCCGGCTTCGCGATTGGCTGGACGAGGACCGGGAATTCCTGCTGTGGCGGCGGCGGCTGAACACGGCCCGGGAGTACTGGATCAACGACCGCGAAGATGATTCGGTCCTGCTGCGGGGCAATGTCCTCCGGGAAGCGGAGTCCTGGCAAGCGCGAAGGCCGCGTGACCTAGGACTCGAAGAAAGCCGTTTCATTGCCGCCAGCGCGAGCGCCGGCCAGCGCGCGCGAGCGGCGCATCAGCGCCGGCAGCGGCGGCTGTTCGGCGCTGCCATCGGCACCGTGCTGGTTCTGTCCGTGCTCGCCGCCGTCGCGGTCATGAAAACCCTGGCGGCAGTTTCCCAGGAGTTGGCGGCCCATGCCCGGGCCCAGCTCGAGGTCGATCCGGAACGGAGCGTGCTGTTGGCCCGGGAAGCTGTGAAGCTGCATTTCACCGGTGAGGCCGACGACATCCTGAGGTTGGCGCTGCAGGAATTGCAACTGGTCTATCGCGAGAGTTTTGAGGATTTTCCCGCCTTCCCAGTCTTCGCCAACGATGGCAAGACCCTCATCGCGGTCTTCGGCAATCAACGGCAGGTTCGCACCTGGACCTGGGACGACAAGGCATTGACGGAATCCAGCACTGCCAGACGGCTCCCATCCCATCTCAACAGCCTGGAATTCAGTCCTGACGGCAACCGTGTCGCCGTTGCCGCTACCGATGCCGGCGGCAAGGTCATCGAGCTTTCTTCGGGGCATACCGTCGCCGAGTTCCAGGGTTACGATGGTCCATTGCTGACCGTGGCCTTCAGCAAGAACGACGGTGGCAAGCGGATTCTCGGCGCCGGCTCGGACGGCTTCGTCCGGCTGTGGGATGCCGAATCCGGGCAGCAGATCCGCACCTTGGAAGGGCGGCAGGACCGGCTCGCGGGTGCGGTCTTGAGTCCCGACGGCGAACGTGCGGTGACCTTCGGCAACGGCCCGGTGGCCGTGCTCTGGAACGTTCGGGACGGCAAGCCGCTCCGCAGCCTGGACGGCGCCCATACCGGCAGCGTGCAATGCGCGGCCATCAGTGGCGATGGCAAATTCCTGGCGACCGGTAGTGGCGACACCCTGGTCGCCATCTGGGATGTCGCCACCGGCCGGCATCTGGCAACCTTGAAGGGACACCGGGATTCGGTGGTGGCGCTCGCGTTCAATCCCCGGAATTCCGGCCTCCTGGTCAGCGCCGGCCGGGGCGGAATGGCCCGGTTGTGGAAGCACCTTGCGGTTTCCGAGACCTGGCAGCCCGTCACGGAACTCAAGGGGCACAGCAAGGCGCTGACCGGCGTGGCCTTCGATCCGGACGGTCATCGCATCGTCACCACCTCCCGGGACTGGACCCTCCGGGTGTGGGATGCGGGCAACGAACACAGCCAACACGCATTGCTAGGCCACCTCGGCTCGGTCGACGATGTGGCCTTTGCCCCCAATGGGCGTTTGGCGATTTCCGCCAGTGGCGACAACACCGCGCGGGTGTGGGATCTGGCTTCCGGTACCGCGACCAGGGTGCTGTCCGGACATGTCGATTCCCTGACCAGCGCCGTGTTCGGCCCGGCGGGCAACCTGGCGCTCACCGCCAGCGTCGACGGCACCGCCAGGATCTGGGACGTTACCAGCGGCGATCTGTTGCACGAGTTGGAAGGCCACCGCGACTTCGTCGATATGGCGGCTTTCGACCCCAGCGGCCGGTTCGCAGTCACCGCCAGCGAGGATGCGACGGCCCGGTTGTGGGATGTCCGCAGTGGAACCACGGCGAAGATCTTGGGCGGTCAAGGGAGTCGGACGGCGCCCCAGGAGCCCCCTGAGGCACCAACGGCAGTCTCGAGCCCCGATGAACGATTCCTGGCGAGCCGGGAAACCGACGGCACGGTTCGCATCCGCGATCTGAGTACCGGCGCAATCGCAGCTGAACTGGCGCAGGTCGAAGAGGGAGCTACGGTTCTGGCGGTCAGCTCGGGCGCGGATGCTTTGATCAGCGCTGATGACCAGGGGCGAGGCCGGTTGTGGCAACGGGCGGGGGAAGGCTGGCAGAACCGGGATCTCCAGCTTGGGCGGCCGGGGCGGATCACCGCTGCCGCCTTCAGCCCCGACGGCCGTCATGCCGCCCTGGCGGTTACCGGTGCCGGGGTGACGATCGCCAACCTCGTGTCCGACTCCGCCGCGGGTCCGGATTTGAAACCGGAAAAACCGGTCGCCGCGGTGCGCTTCTCCGCGGACGGGCTCTCCCTGCTCACCACCGGTTACGACCACGAAGTCGGGGTGTGGAAATCGGCCGACGGGAGTCTATTGGGCCGCTTCTGTGCCGGCTGCAAATCCCTGCCGGGACATGGCGAGCGCGTCTGGACCGCCCGCTTCAGTCCCGACGGCAAAGAGTTGCTCACCGCCAGCCGCGACGGTACGGCCCGGATTTGGGACCTGCGCTCGGGGCGGGTGCTGGATGTGTTGGAGGGCCACCTCAGCAGCGTGATGGACGCCGTATTCAGTCCCGACGGCCAACGCATCCTGACGGTCAGCCGTGACCGGACCGCCCGGCTCTGGAAGCGCGACGGGTATGGCGGCGCATTTTCTCCCGCCCTGATCCTGGCAGGGCACGAGGACGAACTGATCAACGGCGCGTTCAGCCCCGACGGCACCCTGGTGGCGACGGCCAGCCGCGATTTCACCGGCCGTGTTTGGGACGCCGCCAGCGGCGAGCTGCGCTTCACTTTGAAACATCAGGGCTGGGTGAACAGCGTCGACTTCAGCCCTGACGGCAAGCTGCTCGTGAGCGCCAGCCGAGACGGCACGGCGGCCGTCTGGGACCTGGCGGCCGGCTCGCTGAAACTGCGCCTCCGCGGCCACCGCGACGCGGTCAATCGGGCGCGCTTCGACCCTTCCGGCGCGACCGTGGCGACCGCCAGCCAGGATGGCTCCTTGCGGGTTTGGAACCTGCTGGACATTGAGCAGGGCCGGGACTGCCGAATCTGCAGAGATAGCGACGAAGCCATCTGCCGCTGGGCGCACCAGAGGGTGCCGCGCAGCCTGACCCCCGAAGAAAAGGAGCAATTTCATGTGCCCGAATTTACTCGACTGTTGTCGTTCCGCTGCCCTTCGTGACCAGGACTCGCTAGGCGAAACGGTCGATGGTTGGGGTATCGTCAGGTTTGGCGGAGTTTGCAACCGGCAGCCTTTGCGCCGGGCGGCGCAGCGCAGTAGGGCTGGAGTTCCCCCGTAAGGCAGCGTCTTCTTTGCCGTCGCAACTCCAACCGACATAACGACTAACAAGGCCAGGGAATGAACCATTTGAAAGTCATACTTTTCGGCAAGCCGGAGATCCGGCAATTGGACGATACCCTGCTGGGCCTTCCCGGAAAGGCCCAAGAACTGCTGGTCTATCTGCTCATCCACCGTAAACACGCCCACAGCCGCGAGAAGCTGGCCGGGGAACTCTGGCGCGACACCCAGTCGGGACCCTCGAAAAAATACCTACGGCAATGCCTCTGGCAATTGCAACAGGGTCTGGAGCGTTCCGGCATATTCGGGCGACTGCCAGCTGTTCAGTGCGTTCAGCAATGGATTTCCATCGATCCGGACGCCACGAAGTTCAGCGATGTGCATCAGTTCGATGAGACCTGCGACCGGATCCGCGACATTCCCGGCGAAGCGCTTTCCGACGAGCAGATGCAGGCGGCCCAGGCCGCCGCTGCCCTCTACCGGGGGGATCTGCTGAGCGGCTGGTACCAGGATTGGTGCATGGTGGAGCGGGAGCGCTACCAGAGCCTCTACTTCGCGCTGCTCGACAAGGTCATCGACTGCGCCACGGCGCGCGGCCACTACGAGCAGGCCGCCGCCCACTGCATGAAAATTCTCACCATCGAATACACCCGCGAACTCACCCACCGCAAGCTGATGCGCGTCCACGCCCTCAACGGCGACCGCAGCGCCGCGCTGCGACAGTTCGAGCTGTGCGAGGCGGCGCTGCGCAAGGAGTTCGCGGTGCGGCCCTCGTCCCAGACCCTGGCGTGCTACGAACAGATCCGAGCGGGACGCCCGGATCTGCGCGATGCTCCGACTCCCTCCGAAGCGCAGCCGAGCCCCGAAACGGCGGTCATGGCCACCGTGCTCGGCGAATTGGCCCAGATCAGAACCACCCTGGCGGCGCTGCGGACGGACATTGAGGCGATCAAGGCAGGTCTGGCGCCGGCAGCGCTGAACCCCACGAAGGACGGCTGGCGGGACGAACCGACGTACGGTGCGGAAGACGTCACTCCGATTAACTGAGCCAGTTTGGACGCGAGTTCAGTGACCTCGGTGAAAGGCGGCCGAGCAACGGGTCACTGGCACTTGGGCCACGACCGGTTTCCCTCACCCGGCCCTACCCGGGAACCCGCGGCTGACAGCCGCACCTTGTTAC
>VEPB01000209.1 GCA_012026715.1 Methylococcaceae bacterium
CCGCCATCCGAATCTCCTCATCTGTATGAGACTGCCCAGGAAATTTTCGTGGGGATACAATGCCTCAGCGAACGCCGCCGCCTTGCAGATCGGCTCGATCCACCATCTTGTCCATGTCGAGAATAATCACCAGCATATCCGACAACTTGGCAATACCCAGAACGAAGTCAGATCGGTTGCCTCCGGTAATAACCGGGGGCGCGGCCTCAACAATATCAGCAGGAATTCTCAAGACATCAGAGACGGAATCCACAACCATACCCAGAACAAGTCCATTGAGATCCACGATTACAATCTTGGAAACCTCGGTCATGTCCTTGCCCTCTAAATGCAGCCGACGCCTAAGGTTCAGCACCGGAATAACCTTTCCACGAAGATTAATCGCCCCTTCCATATGGGGCGGCGCGTTGGGTATTGGGGTAATTTCCTTGAGATTGTTTATTTCCTGAACCTTCAGAATATCGATGGCGTATTTTTGCTTTCCCAAGTTGAACGTCACAAACTGTAGCATGTCGGTATGGGCAGCTTTGGTATCCATGAGACCTCCGGCGATGGGAGTCGTCGTTGTACTTTTGATCTGGGCAATCCACCGAGTGTCTGACCCGCAACCGCCCATCGACGCCCGCGTCGACTCGTCGTCCACGCGGTCATGAAATGGGCGAAAATCAGTATAGGCTAGTTGCCGGAATGCGACGGCCCCCGCCGCCTTCAGCATCTTCCCCTCGAGCAACTGCCATGGCCCCAGACCCCAGCATCGATCCAACCGAAGTAACCTACTATCAAGCCCATGGAAACTTGTGGTGGGACCCCAACGGCCCCTTCTGGCTGCTGCATCGCCTCAACGCCCTACGAGTCCGCTTCATCTGTGACCAACTGGTTTCAGTCTGGCCGCCGGCGGCCGACTCGACGCGCCCCCTAAGCGGCCTTCGCATCCTCGATCTGGGCTGCGGCGGCGGCATCCTCAGCGAAGCCATTTCTGCGATGGGCGCTTCGGTGACCGGCGTCGACATCGTCTCCAGGAACATCGACTGCGCCCGTGCCCATGCCGAGGCCATCGGTTCTGCCGTGACCTACGAGCTGGCCAGCGCTGAAATTCTGGCAGGCCGCGGCGACCGATTTGATGCCGTTCTCAACATGGAGGTGGTGGAACACGTGGCGGAACTACCGATTTTTCTGGATGCGTGTGTACGTCTGGTCAAGCCCGGCGGAGTCATGTTCGTGGCCACCATCAACCGCACCGTGGCATCTTGGCTCGCTGCCATCGCCGGTGCCGAGTACCTGCTGCGATGGCTGCCGAAGGGCACTCACCGTTGGAGCAAGTTCCCGACCGATGTGGAACTGGAGAACTTGCTGGAAGACCGGGGCATGAAAGTGACCGTCCGTACCGGTGTCGCCGTCAATCCCTTTACCAAGACACTTAGTTTCACGCCCTATCGGGGCATCAATTACATGCTGATGGCGCACAAGGCTGCCCGGTAACGGCTTAGGGCTCGCGCAGCTAGCTTGGCGGTCCGACGGGCGATCGGTTATCCTAGCTGGCGATTGGAGAGGTGGCCGAGCGGTTTAAGGCACTGGTCTTGAAAACCAGCGAGGGGAAACCCTCCGTGGGTTCGAATCCCACCCTCTCCGCCACGGTCGATCGCGCTGGTTCCTTGCACATGGCAATCAACGTTCTGCTGGTAGACGATCACGAACTGGTCCGGGCGGGCATCCAGCAATTGTTGCGGCAGAGTGAGGACATCAACGTCATCGGCTGTGCCAATTCGGGCGAAGACGCCATCGATCAGGTTCAGAGACTCCTTCCGGACGTGGTCCTGATGGACATCAACATGCCCGGAATAGGAGGCATTGAGGCCAGCCGCAAAATCGTTCAGAAACATCCAACCGTGCGGATCATCGCCCTGACGGTACACACCGAAGGACCCTTCCCGCAGCAGCTACTGAACGCAGGTGCCTTGGGCTATATCTCGAAGAGTTGTAACGTTGCCGATCTGATCAAAGCCATTCGGGCAGTGCACAGTGGCAAGCGCTATGTGAGCAACGACGTCGCGACCGAAATCATGTGGGCGGGGCAGAACATCGACAACAGTCCATTTAATTTGTTGTCTCTGCGCGAGTTGCAGATTGTCGAAATGACCCTGGACGGCCGATCCATCCAAGAAATGGCTGATTTGCTCAAGATTAGCAGCAAAACCGTTAACACCTACCGCTACCGGGTTCAGGAAAAGGTAGGGGTCAAGAACGACGTGGAATTAACCCGGTTGGCGATCAAGTATCGCTTAATCCAGGACAGCTAGGACGGTATCCCAGCCCCGGTGGCGAAATTGGTAGGCGCAAGGGACTTTACATCTGTTTTGTCAAGTCCTTCTTGCTTTTGCCGTCAGGATGAAAAGTCAATAGTGACAACGGTTTGCGAGCATCCAAGGCGTAGCTTCGCGGCTCGCCTCGATGCTCAGGGGCCAAGCAGGAGCCAGCAAAGAGTGGCGTAGGCTCCAGCGCATCATGTAATGCCCGAGTGGTGAAATCGGTAGACACAAGGGACTTAAACAATTTGAGCCTTCGGGGGGAAACGCCCGAAGTGAAGCCCGTCAAAGTCGGCGAAAACCCTGGATGCTCCGGCATTCGAGCCTACGCCGAGCCAAGCCCAGCCTCCATGGTTGGGAAGGTGTAGAGAGCAGACGGCGGGCACCTACGGCCGCAAGGCTATGGTGAAGGCGTGCTCCAGACCACGAACAGCGCATGTGCTGGCGGCGAAAGCCGAAGTGGTAAGAAAATCCCTCGCCGCAAGGCGTGCCGGTTCGATTCCGGCCTCGGGCACCAATTCAAGCCGCATCCTTCGGGGAGCGGCTTTCAGTTTTCTGCAGTCTCTTTGTGCTTTGGCCGGATAGTGGTGGGTTTCTTGAACCCTCGGTATCCCGCCATGAACGCCTCAAGCATGTGCGGGATCAGTGCCATCGCATCAACCGTTTCGCCATAGGCCTGCGCGTGCAACGCGGCGTAGCGATCTAGGAGTCTGTCGGACTATGGATTTACTCCGACACGATCCGTTGGGATGGCATTTTTTTCGGGATCCCTTGGTCGCGCAGTTACCAAGGTTTCGTGTCGATCATTGTGCCTGGGGGGGGCTTGCGCTTTTCTCTCGTGGTTTATCCTGGATTTAACCCTTTGTTTTCTAGTAATTCCCATCAATGTCGGACACCTCCAGGAACAGCGCCTCCTGCAGCCGCAAACCGCAGCTGTAGACGGTGGAAAAGCCAGATTGTGGGGGGGCATGACCGCAGCGGAACAGCGCCGCCACCTCCTCCCGGCTCAACACCGCCAGCAGCCGCCGTTCGTTCTCGGCCCGGATCAGCTGCAGGGTGCGCCAGTCCCGGCGCAGCACATGGACGAAGGAGGTGGCGAATCCCGCAGTAGCAGATCCGTAGCGTATTGGGCGACCAGCGATCCTGGTTCTTGCGGTGCAGGAAATACTGCTGCAATTCCGGCTCGCCGATGTCATCGGGGGTCTTGCCGGTAAACTCAACCAACATGCGCACGGCGCGGACATACGCCTCTTGGCTTCGCGGACACAGGCCGTTAAGCTGCAGGGCATCGATTGCCTTCCGGTACCAATCGGTCATCATGGGAAGCCTCCTGTTTAGGTTGAAAAGCCGCGGGATGCGGCTCCCCAACGGGAGCACAAAATATGACGTAGGCGAGGTTTCTCG
>VEPB01000469.1 GCA_012026715.1 Methylococcaceae bacterium
GAGCCCGCGGAACTCGGTGCCTATGACTGGCTGATTCGTCTCCAGCCCAAGCTGACTAGGCTTTCACCGCGCATTGCCCTCATCACGATCGGCGAAAGCGATCTCCGTCGTCTGGGCCACTGGCCCATCAGCGACCTTTTTCTCGCCAGAACCGTCGAGCGTTTGGCCGGATATGGACCCCGCGCCATCGGTATCGATATCTACCGGGATGTCTCGGTGTCGCCGGGGAAAGAGGAACTCGACCGGGCGTTCATCCGCCATCGCCATATCGTCGCCACCATGAAATTTGGCAATGTCGGGGAGCAAGGTGTTCCGCCGCCTCCGGTTCTTGGCAACACGGACCAGGTGGGGTTCAGTGATGTGTTGATCGATTCGGGCGGTATGGTCAGGAGAGGAATGCTGTTTCTCGATGGCGGAGATGATTTCGCCTACTCATTCGCCCTGCGCCTGGCGATGCTTTACCTTGAGAGGAACGGGATCAAGCCCGAACCTGACCCGGTCAACCCCTTGCATCTCCGTTTGGGCCCCACCACGATAGCCCCGCTGGAAGCCAACGAGGGAGGCTACGTGGACGCCGATGTGCGGGGTTACCAATTCCTGTTGGATTTTCGCGACACTCCGGAGTCAATTCCCCGTTTCTCCCTCGCAGAGCTGCTCGATGGGCGCATCGCCTCCGAAGCACTTCGAGAAAAGATCGTCTTGATCGGGGTGTCAGCGGTAAGCGTGAACGACTTTTTTTGTACGCCGCTTAACTGCAGAGGGCTCGGGAGCCAGGAAACGCCCGGAGTGGTTCTGCAGGCGCAGGTGGTCAGCCAATTGCTCCGCTTCGCCCTGGATGGCGATAGACCTTTGGCCAGTCTGGAGCAGTGGCAGGAGGAATTGTGGATTCTTCTCTGGAGTTTGGCGGGAGGTGTGTTGGGGCGATTTGGCCGGTCGCCCGCCCGCTTCTCCTGCTTGACTACGGTCGGGCTTCTGTTGATCGGGGCTGTTGTCTATCTGGCGTTTTTGGCACGAGTGTGGATCCCCCTGGTGACGCCGGCCCTATCGTGGCTGCTTTCACTAAGCCTCCAGACCGCTCATGCAGCGAATCAGGAAAGGCGGCAGCGCGCCGCGCTGATGGACCTGTTTGCCAGATACGTGGACGCGGATATCGCCAGGGAAATCTGGGAGCATCGGGGCGTCCTACTAGCCGCGGGCCGTCCCCGGCCGCAAAGGCTGACCGCCACCATCTTGTTCAGCGATTTGAGCGGGTTCACGACCCTGGCAGAAAAGATTCCCCCGGAAGCGCTTATGGAGTGGCTGAATGAGTATCTGCAGGCCATCACCCCGCTGGTGACCGCCCACGGAGGCGTGGTGATCCGTTTCATTGGCGATGCGATGCTCGCCGGCTTTGGCGTGCCAGTCGCCCATGGCGCGGAAGTGGAGGTTCGACGTGACGCCGTGAATGCGATCGAATGTGCCTTGGCGATGGAAAACAAACTGATCGAACTAAACCGGAATTGGCAGGCCCGGGGTTTGCCATTCATCGGAATGCGCGTTGGCGTCAATACGGGGCCTGTAGTGGCTGGAAGCATCGGCGGCAGCCAGCGACTGGAGTACGCCGTGCACGGCGACACCGTGAATATCGCCGCCCGGCTGGAAAGTTACGAAAAGGACGAATTCATGCCGGATGCAGTGGGTCAACCCTGCCGAATTCTATTCAGTGAATGGACCCTGCCGCATCTGGATCAGCGCTTCCGGACGAAAAGAGTCGGACAGGTAAACCTGCGGGGAAAGGAGGCTCCGGTGGTTATTTACCAGATGCTGGGCTACCGACGAAGACCTGCCGGTTCATCGAATGATGGCTGCCCTGAAGTTCAGGAAGCAAACACCCACTCCCCGCTCCCACCGGGCTGACGGAAAGCCGGTCACGGCGCCTGCGCGGTCTTGGCGCAAGTTGGTGCGATCGCCGTGAACCGATACAAACGGTCCACTGACATCCGTGTCCCGATCGTTCCCCCGACCGGGCGCGGCGTGCCACCCTGGCCATCTGTCCCGCGCTATTATTTCGATCGGTCATGCGCGGCGACCTCCGGTAATTCCACCTGCTCCAGCAGAGAGGCCCGCAGCTTTCGGAACCTTGGATCCGTGGGGAGGTTCTCCATCAGTTCCGAGACAGCGGCGATGGCATCGTACCAAAGCCCTTCCTCGGCATAGCGGAAGGGAAGCACTTGCCGTTCCGCGCCAGCCAGTTCGAGTGCGAGCTGCTGTGGGGGCTCGGTGCGCCGGATCGTGCCGCTGGCAATGAGGTCATGGGAGCGTTGCTCCGGGTCGGGGACCAGGGCTACCGACCATCGATAGACTCCGCCCGGCTTGAGTCTGACACCGTGATCCGCCAAGCGAACACGGTGTATCCCCGCTTCGGCGGAGGGAGCAAGGCTGACGACCAAGAGCGGCTGGCCGGCTTGCTCGTCCTCATCGATCACGGTCAATTCGACCGCGCTGTTCACCGGATGTGACAGGTACCAGTACAGGTCGGGTTGTTCCCGCAGGGTGTAGCCCGTGTGCTGCGGAGCAAGCACCTCAATACTCGTCATTCCTTGCGAAGATCGGCTGGCTCCCCCCACGCGGGTGGACGGAGCGCCCCGCCGAGGCGGGACATAGGTAATAGTGCGGGCGGGCGGATCGGCCGGGGCAGCGAGGGGTCTTTGCGGTTCGCCCTGCTTCTGGCTTTTCCCGGTTTTCTCCCCTGTCGCGGCAACATGGGCGGAAAAGATCAACGTCGCCAATCCTACCAACACACGATGCATCAGATTCATGCCGGCAACCTCCAACATCCTCTATGGCTAGCTAAGCTATCGCAAAGCACACACTGGTTCCCCGTTACTTACATCCAATTACCGATCAGTAGAAACGGTGCCCAGTAGCCGGGGTGCCGGTAGCGGGGATCCTTCAGCAGTAGCATCTGCGCCTGCCGTAGCGCCTCGGCCTTGGACACGGAGGCTTGCTGCAGGCGGCGGTAAAAGTCGGAAACCAAGACTGCGGTGGCCTGATCGTTGATGAGCCACAAACTCGCGAGAGCGCTGCGCGCGCCTGCCTTGACGGCAATCCCGGCAAGGCCCAATGCCGCCCGGTCATCCCCTGCTGCGGTCTGGCAAGCGCTCAAGGTGATGAGTTCCACCGGCTGTTCGCGGAACTGGCTGAGCCCCATGAACTGTCTCAGCCGATCGACGGTCAGCCTGCCATCGTAAGTCAACAGGAAAGTCTTTTGCGGATCGCTGGCGAATTGGCCGTGGGAGGCGATGTGAAGGATGGAATAGGGCGTAAAAACCAGTTCCCGCTCCAGGGCGGGAATCCGGAACTCTTGATCTTGCAGCAGCTTGCCGCCGTAAAGCGCATGAATGGCCTGAAGCTCCATGGATACGTAGGGCAGGCCAGAAAACCCCTGCACCGGATCGGTCAGGCCGGCGAGCAACAACTTGATGCTGTCCCGCGGGACCGGGCGGAGATCGGTCAAAGTCAATCCTGGCGTCGTGGCAAGAGCGAACTTACTGATCAGAAATTGATGGCCGTCGTGCAGCGCAGCCATCGGGATGGTCCGCAAGGCCCCATCGGGTACCACGACCAGCGTCGTGATTTCCTGGCTCACAAGATCGGCTTCCAAGGGTTTGATAAGCCATTGA
>VEPB01000596.1 GCA_012026715.1 Methylococcaceae bacterium
ACCAGCGCCAATTCCATCGGCCGGGTGCTGACCGACATCGACCTGACCGTGGACCGCAGGAAGCATGACGTGATTGCGGTAGCCGCCACCAATCGGGTGGTGAGTCAGACTGACCCCACCGTCAGCCCTGATCCGACGATCAAGGCCATCGTCGACAACTACAAGCGCATCGCCCAGCCCATCGCCAACCGAGTGATCGGCTCCATCACCGCCGACCTCACCCGCACGGCGACCGGCGCGGGCGAATCATCTCTGGGCGATGCGATCGCCGATGCCCAGCTGGCCGCCACCCGGGCACCGGGATTCGGCGCAGCGGTGGCCGCCTTCATGAATTCGGGCGGCATCCGCGCCGACCTGACCTACGCCGGCAGCCCCGCGGGCGAAGGCGACGGCAACGTGACCTACGGCGAGGCCTTCACCGTCCAGCCCTTCGGCAACAGCCTGGTCACCCTCACCCTCACCGGTGCCCAGATCGAGATCCTGCTGGAGCAGCAGTTCACCGGCTGCGGCGCCGCCAATGCCCCGGCCTCCTTCAACTACCCGGCGGGCGACACCGGCCAGCCCTTCAACCGCATCCTCCAGGTTTCTGCAGGATTCCACTACGCCTGGTCGGCCGGCGGTCCCGCCTGCGACAAGGTCGATCCCGCCAGCATCAGCATCGACGGACTCCCCGTCGAACCGGCCGCCAGCTACCGGATCACGGTCAACAACTTCATGGCCGATGGCGGCGACAAGCTCTACGTGCTGCCTTTGGGCACCAACCGCCTGGGTGGTGCCCAGGACATCGACGCCCTGGAGACCTACCTGACCGCCAACGCACCGGTGGCACCGGGGGCTCGGGACCGAATCGCGCAGCTGCCGTAACCCCCGACGCAAGACGACAGCGGGGCCGGTTTCCGTGTCAGGAGCAGCCGGCCCGTGCGTTTCCGGCCCCGCCATGGCAAGCTGGCGGCCCGCATTTCCCATCCGCCATGCCTGCCTTTCCCCACGACTATCCCTTCGATCCCGGCTATGGCTTCACCCTGGAGAGCCTGCTCCGGATCGAACCGCCCCCGGAACCGGAGGGCTTTGCCGATTTCTGGCGGAACCGCTACAGCCAAGCCATCAACCTCGACCCGGCGCCGGTGCTGTCGCCGCCGTCGCGGCAGCAAGGTTATGACTGTTTCGATCTGCGTTATCAAACCACCGACGGCATGACCCTGGGCGGCTGGCTGCTGACTCCGGCCGAGGGAGAAATCCGCCGCGGCCTGGTGATCGGCCACGGCTACGGTGGCCGCGAGGCGCCCGACTTCGATCTGCCGGTCAGCGATGCGGCCCTGCTGTTTCCCTGCTTCCGGGGCATCTCCCGCAGCCGCCAGCCGCCCTATTCCGACAATCCTTACTGGCACGTGCTGCACGACATCGACAAGCCGGACCGCTACGTGCTGCGGGGCTGCGTGGAGGACTTATGGCTGGCGGTGTCCGCCCTGCTGCGGCTGTTTCCGCAGCTGGAAGGACACATCGGCTACATGGGCATCAGCTTCGGCGGCGGCATCGGCGCGCTGGCGATACCCTGGGACGAACGCATCCGGCGAGCCCATCTGAACGTTCCCACCTTCGGCCACCAACCGCTGCGGCTGACCCTGCCCACGGTGGGCAGCGGCGCTTCTGTTAGTGCTTACCACAAACGCCACCCGAAGGTGGTTGAAACCCTGCGCCTTTACGATGCGGCCTGTGCCGCTCGCCACGTCCGCATCCCGGTCCATGTGGCCGCGGCGCTATTCGACCCGGCAGTGGCGCCGCCCGGCCAGTTCGCCATCTACAACGCCCTGGCCGGCCCCCGGCAGCTGTTCGCGCTGGATGCCGGACATTTCGACTATCCCGGCAAGAAGGCTCAAGACGATCGATTGCGCATGGAGCTTGGGGGCTTCTTCGCGAAACTTTGACCGGATCCGGATGGCGCGTTGCCCCCCGTCTCTTCGGTCAACCCGTTCCGGCCGCGTTGAGCGTCAACATTCCCCGTGATCCTGGTCGTGGCGATGGCTGAGGCTGAGCCAGCCGATGGCAAGGGATAGGAACAGTCCCAAAGCGACCGCAACGGTCTGGATCGATAGCTCCGCCTTCAGCATCAATCCGTAAGCCCCCAGCATCAAAAGGATGCCGATGTTCTCGTTGAAGTTCTGCACCGCGATGGAATGGCCGGCTCCCATCAGCAGGTGGCCGCGGTGCTGCAGCAGGGCGTTCATGGGAATCACGAAATAGCCCCCCATCACCCCGATCAGCAGCAGTAGCGGCAGCGCCAGACGCCAATCGGTGACGAACACGGTTGCCGCCACCGTGAGTCCCATCAGGATGCCGATCCTCAACACCCGCACCGCCCGGGTCAGCACCAGGCTCTCGCCGGCCAAAGCCGCGCCGATGCCGATGCCGACCGCCACCACCGAGGTCAGCTCGGTGGCCTGCTCAACGTTGAGCTGCAGCGACGCCGCCCCCCAGGCCAGGATGACCAGCCGCAAGGTGGTCCCGGCTCCCCAGAACAGCGTGGTCACCGCCAGGGACACCCGCCCCAGCGGATCGCCCCACAAGCCCTTGAAGCTGAGGATGAAGTCCTTCACCAGAAACCACGGGCTGCGGGACGGCAGCTTGTGATCGATGGGAAGCTTGGGAATCTGCAGATTGGCGATCGTCGCCAATCCGTAGATCAGCAAGATCACGGCAATGGCGACCTCCGGCACGCTGTCGATGCCGGCGCCGCGAACCGATTCGGGCAGCCTGGCCAAGGCAAAGGCCGACACCGTCTCGCCGGTGAGGATACCGCCGACGATGGCGCCCAGGATGATCGCCACCACCGTCAAACCCTCCACCCAGCCGTTGGCCCAGATCAGTTTCTCCGGCGGGAAGTATTCGGTAAGGATGCCGTATTTGGCGGGGGAATACATGGCCGAACCGATGCCCACCCAGCCGTAGGCCAGCAGCGGATGCAAGCCCAACAGCATGGCGGCGCAGCCTCCCATCTTGAGCACATTGCTGATGAGCATGACCCGCCCCTTGGGCAGGGCGTCGGCGAAAGGGCCCACGAAAGGGGCCAGGGCGATCGCGGCAACGGCAAAGCTCTGCTGCAGCACCGGCACGTGCCAGTTGGGCGCCAGCAGCGATTTGAGCAGGGCAATGGCGGCGAACAGCAGCGCGTTGTCGGCCAAAGCGGAAAAGAACAGAGCGGCAAGTATGGAAAGGAATCCCCAGCGGGTGGCGGCCATGGTCTTATACGGTTGGATGAAGGGGTTGGATCGGGCGGTTGGCCGCGGCGCTGTCCGGGCAAAAGCCGAGTCGTGAACACCAAGCCCCCGGCCCCGACGGCTCGGCGTGCGGCAGCCTGCCACCGAAACATGACAGCCGTGTGTAAACCGCTACCGTCCAGCGCGCCAAGGGTCGCGCGGAATTGTCATCAAGCTGTCACCCCTTTGCATAACCGCTGTAACAACAAGCCTCTAAGGTAGCCCGATGCGATCCGAGCGTCGCTGGCTATCGCCGATAGTCTCTC